>NZ_CP064926.1 GCF_018336915.1 Acaryochloris marina S15
AGATGACTCGGTCTTCCGCACGACGTAGCTTCCGGATATGTCCAGCTTGGTCTTCCCAAAAGTCTTCGGAGGCGCATTGAACACTCGCCCACACTCCATCAACAATCAGAATAAAAGGGGTTTTCTCAAGACGAGTTTGACGACTTTGGAGCATTTGCTTCTGAGCTTTGAGAGTAATCCGGTTAATGGCATTCACGGATAAAACTGCTCCCAGGATCTCATAGAGAGCTTCTTGCAAGTCTCGAAGCGATAAACCCATGACATACAAGCCCAGGCAAAACTCTAGAAGGCTACCGAGGGCTCGTTGGTAACGCTCTAGAATCTTCCACTCTCGGTCTGCATTCCCTTTCCGTAGTTTCGGGACAGATAGTTGAGCAATCCTGCCGTACTGGGTATCAAGAACCCGCTGATAATAGCCTGAACGTCGAGGGCGAGTCCCTTGAAGCTCTGATAGATAAGCTTGGACTTCTTCGTCTAGTGCTGACTCTACTGCTATCTGGGTAACTCGGTTAGCCTCAAGGCGCAGGGTTGCTTCTAAAGCTTTGTTAATAGAGGCATATGAACTTTGAGACTGGATACGGATAATCTGCTGCTCACGTTGGGAAATGTTCATCAAGGAGTGCTCCGAATTCTCTATTATCAGAGCATTTCAGCTATTCCAGCTCATGGCGAATAAATCAAGACACTAACTACGAAGCGGTCAAAGCTGCCCTGAAACTAGAGGTGAGCAATGGCCAGGTTGAGGGACAAAATAACCGATTGAAAATGGTCAAGCGCCAAATGTATGGGAGAGCTGGCCTAGATCTCTTGAATAAACGCTTAGTGCTAACAAGCTAAAACATCTTCTAGTCATGCTTTTAAGCCTTATTTTCCTTGCATCACCAAAAGAGGACAAGAGTCTACTTCGGCGGCGAGTTGCATGTACCTCGGCACCTTAGTTTTGCTCCTGCACAGACCATCTTTTTGATGGAGTTGTTTTCAGTTCCCAAACAGGTAATTTCCAACGTTCACGGCATCTAATGTCCTACCGTTCAACCAAGAACGCAGTGGGGCTAGGAGCTATGAAACATCGCAACCAAGGGAAATTACTATCGATGGTTAAATTTCGAGAGATCATCCGGCTCTATGAGCTCGGCTACAACCAAACCCAGATCGCGACCAGTTGTGTTGTGGCCCGTTCCACCGTTCAAGACTATATCCGCCGTGCGCAAGCTAAACATCTGAGCTACGAACAACTTCAAGGACTGACTGATAGCGAAGCTCAAGTCATGCTGGGCAAGCATCAATCTCGCCAAGCCAAATATGACGAGATTGACTTTGAACCGATTCATACCGAATTGCAATCGAAAGGGATCACCCTCGCTCTGCTGTGGCAAGAAGGGATTGATCATCAAGAGTGGAGCTTGAGCTATGGTCAATTCTGCCGTCGCTACAACCAGTGGAAAGGACGTCACAACCTCTCCATGAGACAGGTTCATAAAGCTGGGGAGAAATTATTCGTCGATTATTGTGGGTTAACCATGCGTGTCCAAGATCCGATTACTGGTGAGGTCAGCGATGCCCAGATTTTCGTGGCTTGCCTAGGAGCGAGCAACTACACCTTTGCAGAAGCAACGCCCACTCAAGCGATTCCCCACTGGCTCGGATCTCACCAACGAGCATTAGCCTTCTTTGGAGGTGTACCTGAGATTATCGTTCCGGATAATCTCAAATCTGGCATTAATGCAGCCTGTCGTTATGAGCCAGAGCTTAATCGCAGCTACCAGGAATTTGCAGAGCATTATGGGGTTGCCGTCATTCCCACCCGAGTCCGGAAACCCCGCGATAAAGCCAAGGTCGAAAAAGCGGTCCAGGAAGTAGAGCGTCAAATTATTGCCCCTTTGCGCCATGAGCAGTTCCACAGTTTTCGCACCCTCAATGAAGCCATTGCCGTCAAACTCAAACGGCTCAACGAGCGAACCATGCAAGGGTATGGCATGTCTCGACAGCAACGGTTTGAGCAAATAGAACAATCGACTCTCAAGCCTTTACCGGTTTACCCCTTTGTCTTGGCGCAATGGAAACAAGCCAGACCTTGCTCATTACAATGCCCTCCTAGGCGTCAGATTTTCATTTTTTCTGACGAATAGACTGTTTGAGCGCTTAAAAAGCGCTCAAACAGTCTATTCGTCATCATAAGGTAATTGTCATGAGGTGGCCTATGAATAATATAAGATTCCGGCAACTTTCCACCTCGAATATAGCGATACAACCAAATTCGGCTAACTCCTAGTTTCCAGGATAGGCCAAGAACAGTCCACATACCTTTTCTGCTAAACGACATTTATGATAGGAACTAGTGACCTGGTGTCGATGACGGATTTTGAAGACAGTACCACTCGAAACTTGAAAGTTTCGAGCAGACCGAAATCGTTCGTTAGTATCTTGGCAATTTGATTATCTGTTTTGTCCTCCTTCCATAATTTCCTAGCGCGCTCCACCAGTCTTGATAGCCTGTGATGTCTGCTTGACAATGAAGAGGAGGACGCACAATCCCTTCAGAAAAATGGGTAGTGCTCATGCAGAGAAAGCCTGTGATCAGATTGTCACCAAATGACAGAAGAATCGAAGGATGCATTGGTCAGAAGACACTGCTGATGCTCTCGCTGCGATGAAGACGGTTATGTTAAATCAGGCATGGGATCTCTACTGGGTTGAACAGCAATTTCTGCCTCTCGCTACAACCCCTTAACCCAGACCTTTTGGCCGCTAACTTGGCACATTGGGCTGTCCGTTGCTTGATGGTCCAAGCAGCGGAACACGGTGAGATTGCTCCTTTGAGCATAGGCTTCACTGGAACTCTCAAAGTTCTACGCAGAGCAGTCAACCCCGTAAATTCGTGCATAATTGATAAGTGAAAGACAAGACTTTGAGCAAGTACAAGTCATTGCCAATGTTGATGGCTGGGCAGATATTGCAAAAACGGTACCAATTGAGAGCGCAGTTGAGGGCTCAACCTACTCGCCAAACCTGGTTAGCGGTAGATAGTCAGGCAGTGCCCGAACAGCAATTTGTAATTGTCAAATTTTTGGCCTTTGGTCGAGGTATGCAATGGGATGAATTGAAATTGTTTGAGCGAGAAGTGCAAGTTCTCCAGCAGCTTGATCATCCCCATATCCCCAAGTACCTGGATTCTTTTCATCTCCAAAAACCAGAGCCCTGGCTAGGCCTCATCGAAGAATATATTCCAGGGACCAGTTTGCAAGCATTGGTCCAACAAGGACATCGGTTTTCGGAATCAGACATTTATGATTTAGCTGCTCAAGTACTAGAGATCTTGATCTATCTGCATGAGCAGAATCCCCCTATTCTCCATCGAGACATAAAACCTAGCAACCTGATCTTCACCCCTAACCAGCAAGTGTTTCTAGTGGACTTTGGAGCCGTACAAAACCAGTTGTCGCAAACAGGCACTTCCTTTACTGTTGTTGGCACCTACGGTTATACCCCCCTAGAGCAGTTTGGTGGACAGGCAGTGCCCGCATCTGATTTGTACAGTTTGGGAGCATCATTGGTGCACCTGCTCACAGGGATGGCACCAGCTGAATTAGCCCAATCCGACTTGCGGTTACAGTTTCGTGATCGCATCACCCTCAGCAATCGATTAACTACATGGCTGGAAATATTGACTGCCCCCGCTTTAGCCGACCGATTCGAATCCGCCAGAGCTGCCTTGACGGCCCTGGTGTCACTCCCCTCTGACATGCCAGACTTGCCGCTCTCCTATGGGGATCACCAACGTCTTCAAATTGAGACTAGTCCTGAGTATTTGCAGGTTCGGATTGGCCCGATTTGGTCAGCACCTTTACTCAGGCTCCAAGATTTAGCAAACATGACTCTTCTCACCCTGTTAGGTCCCTTAGTATTCATTATCTTGGCCCTATTGCCCTTGGGCATGGTTTATACTCGCCAAGCCTTCAGTTCTGGCAACATTGGGGAAATCAGTGTGGGCATCCTATTACTTTGCTTTGGAGGTGCTTCTTGGATTACAAGTTTGAACTGGCTTAAAGACAACCTCACCAGTACCTTGGTTGAGAGTTCTGAACAACGTTTAGTCATTAAATATCAACTCTTTGGGTGGACCTATTGGCAACAATGTCAGCCAATTGCTGACATTATCAGCATCTATGCCTTGCCCCTAGATCCAGAGAAAAATACAGTCATAATCCATTTCAAAGCTAGTTCTCCTCTAACTCTGGCTAACAACTTGGTCACTCAGGATAGTCAGGTATTGACCGACACCTTGCGAAACTGGTTCGCTTACTAAGGATTGTGCCGACTATGAAGCCATGTATGGAGTCAATATAGGGGTTCAGGGTCTAGTGCGATGTAGAAAGCTAAGTGTTAGGGGATTAAATCTAATCCTCATTCTTGAGCGGAGGGCCTTCCTTCCTTATGATGTCTATTTCATTATCCTCACGTAAAAGAGTCTCTGACTCCGGTCACATTGGTCTGAGTAATTAGAACAATAGAATGCAGACCACGCAAGCGCCTAACCTGGGAGCCTAACCTGGAGATGGGCAAGAGGAAGTTCGGTATGGTTAACGAAAGTGAATCGTCCCTAGTGGTCATAAGTCGGTGTAAAGATCTAGCTTCGTCATAAGAACGATAAGCCAAGAGCTTCGTGTTAGCGTTACCCTTTTCTGGCAGCAGGATACAGGTATTGGGAAGTGTGTGAAATGAACACGCCGATACTAGAACACTTCCTAACTAGGAGCCTGGATCGATTAAGGAAGCTGTTTGAGACAGACTGATCTTTACACCGACTTATGACCACTAGGGATCAATCCTAAGTCCGTCTAATTGCTGTGAACTATGACACTTTGAGCAAATATTTTATCCTTCAATTGTCACAAAGCGATACTGAGAGTGGCTTTCAGCATTTATATATAAAAAACATTATTATTTATAAATAGGATGTTGAGTTTTTAGTTTCTAAAAGTCTCTTGCTGTAGGTATTACAGCGATCCTGTGGTAAAAATTGTGCTTATGTCGGCACGGGGTGAAGTGGAGAAAGCATCCACTCCTGTGAGTACAGGCATCGAGCCTTGAAAGATCTCATCATGAAGACCCTGCTTAATAGTAGACAGGTCTTGAGCTTGGTTGATTTCTTCTGCCTTTGCAGCTGCGACTTGCAGACGATTGCGAACGGTTCCTACACTGATAGACCAATCAAACAGATCGCGCAATAGCTCAACGACACCTCGATAGGAGCTGTGGCAGATCAACACCAAAGCTAGAATCAGCTGGAATAGCCAAGTTTTGGTGATTGGTAAATAGAACAGAACCTCGTCATCCCCTTTATCGCCGAGGAAGGATTCATTCAATGCTTGTGCAGCAATTTCCTCTTGCTCATACACAAACTTCCGGGTCGTGCCTCAAGTAATTGTGGGTTGAGTATACTAGAGGCTCAGCTCAGCTTCTAACCTACCCATGCAATGCCCACTATGCGGTCATTCCAAAGCACACAAGCATGGCAAGATGCCCAACATGCTTCAACGATACCGTTGTCCTGAGTGCCAGCAGACCTTTACTGAACGCTTTGATACCCTTTACTATCGTCGTCAGGTGAGTCCAGAGCAGGTCCGACAAGTTCTCCAAGCCCATGCAGAAGGGAGTAGTCTTCGAGGTATCACTCGGACCAGTGGCCTAGCTTACAACACTGTAGTCTCTCTAGTAAGAGCTGCTAGCCAACGATCTCAGCAACTCCATAATGGCCAAGTGCAAGCCGTTGAAACGGAGGATGTCAGTGCAGATGAAATGTGGTCCTTTGTGAAAAAAAGCAAAAACACTGTCTTCCCCATGAGCTAGAGATGGGTGATTGTTGGATGGCGATTACCTTGGCAAACACAAGCGGCGTGATCCTCTCGTGTCGTGTGGGCAAGCACACCGATTCATTATTGAATGAACTGGTGACTAGCACTGAAGGTAAGACCGATTGCAAGGACTGGAATAGCGACGATTGGGGGGGTACGAAAGAGTGTTGCCTTGGGAGATTGACCATTACATTGGCAAGGACAGAACTCAACGACTCGAACGCACCAATGGCATTATTCGGCAGCACAGTGGTCGATGGCATCGACGCCAGAACAAATTTGGCAAAGTGTGGGCGCAAACCAAAGTCACTGCTCGATTAGTGGTCAGCTATTTCAATTGGATTTGGACACACAGTCGGCTTAAAACAACGGCGGCACAACGTGCTGATCTAGCCTCGCGAGCTTGGCATTGGGATGACATACTCACCTACCCCACAATTGTTTGATGCACGACCAACTTCCGACTGACTTGATTCTCTCTGGCAATGCGAGCAATGGGTATGGATCTTGATAGAGACTGGATACCGATATCTTTCCGGATTTTTGGAGGAAGGGTAGTTGCAATGGCAGGGGTGGAAATCATACTCGGTGATCAAGTCAGAGGAGAAAACGACAAGCCTCCAGACTACCCTGATCGCTCATGACACTGTTACCCATGAATGAACCAGGCCGTATATTTTTGACTCACAGTGATTTCAGCAGTTTTAGTGCGTAATTTTATGGCGGGAAGAGAGTAAGATGGGCTGTCCTTTCTGATTCTTGGAAGTAGCTTTTAGTCTAAACTCCAATCCTTATATCTGGCGGACTACCACATTTTAGAGGTCTGCTTTTGGCTGAGAAGCTTCAAAACCTGCGATTGCCATCGGCAATGTCGGGAAAATATGCTCAGGATTGATTTGGTTCAAGAATTGAGATCGCAACAGTTGGCTATATAGATCCTGCTTCATTCGTACTAGGGCAAAGATAATGCCTTGATCAGCTAATTCTTGGCGCAGCTCCTCCAGCATATCCACCGCTGTAATATCAATCTCGATAATGGCTTCCGTATTGAGTACAAACCATTCAACGGGAGAGCGTTCCGCCACAATGGATGCTAAGGCACGTTGCTTAAAATTCTCAGCATTTGCAAAACAGAGTGGTGCATCATATCGATAAATCACAAGTCCAGGGATTGTCGTAGCACCATCCCAATCTTCAATATCATGGAGGCCTGCTAAACCAGGCACTTTTCCCTGCACCGCATCATGGGGACGGGCCACCCGTGCAAACAGGTCAATCACAGATAAGCCTACAGCGATGGCGACACCAATCAAAATATCAGTCGCTAACACCGCAACCGTCGTGATTAAAGCGAGTAAAAATTCATTCCGACGGAACCGCTTCAGACGCCGAAATTCAGCAATCTCGATTAGTTTAGTGGCAGCAAAAATGACGATGGCTCCCAAAGCAGCCGTCGGAAACAGGGACAGCAAAGGCCTTAGAAAAAGAAGCACCGAGATTAAACCCCCAAATGCTACCAAAGAATAAAGCTGAGTCTTGCTCCCTAAGGCATCCCCGATTACGGTGCGACTGCCGCTGCTGCTAACGGGGATTCCCTGCATCAAGCCTGTCCCGAGATTAGAAGCACCGAGGGCTAGCAGCTCTTGATTGGCATCAACTGTGTATTGATTTCGATTTGCAAAGGAACGGGCCGTCAGTACATTATCTGAATAGGCAACCACGGAAATACCCAGTGCGGCTGCCGTCAGTGAGGGGAGTTCAGTCACTGAAACTTTGGGAAGAGCAATGTGGGGGAAACCTGCGGGAATAGTGCCCACGACCACAACACCTTTTTGATCCAGGTCAAAAATCGCCACAGCCATTGTCGCTAGCAACACCGCAATCAGGGGACCGGGCGCTTGAGGAAAGCGCCTCTGAATCACGCATAAGAAAAAGAGGACCAGCCCTGCGACCATCGCAGTCGGCCAGTGGAGTTGCTCCAATTGGGTTAGAAATCCCTGGACTTCACCCAGAATGGTTTCAGCCTCAATGTTGATACCGCTCACTTTACTGAGTTGACTGGTGATCATTAGCCCCGCTACGCCTGCCATATAGCCCGTCAAGATCGGTTTTGAGAGAAGGTCAGCCAGAAATCCGAGTCGGGCCAAATAAGCAACAACGCAGATCAGACCGACGAGGAGTGATGAAGTTGCTGCAAGACTGGCATAGTCGCTACCGCCTTTGGCTAGAGGTGCAATCGCAACGGCTGTCATTACCGCTGTTGTCGATTCTGGCCCTACCGAAAGTTGAGGAGAAGAACCGAAGAGTGTATAGATCAGCATCGGTGGCAAAATGGCCCACAAACCTGCCACCGGTTCAACCCCTGCCAACTCGCCATAGGCCATGCATTGCGGAATTAGATAGGCGGCAACCGTTATGCCTGCTAGCAAATCCCCTCGTAGCCACTGATGTTGATAGGAGAGCAATCGCTGTAGTCCCGGTAGATAGGCTTGAATTGCAGTTAGGTTTTTAGATCGGATAGCCAAGTTTCACCTCATTGTGAAGGCGATTATTCTATCGCTCTCAATACGATCCTCTTTAATTCTTAAGCAACAAAAATGAAATTGTCAGTCATGAATATTGTGTGGATTTAGAATTCCCCTCAATTCTGGCTTGGGAGCTGTAGCGTGAAGGATTTATGGTTGTGTCGCAAGTGCGCCGAGCAAAGCTCGGCATTGTTAGTAGGGTGTGAGTCCCTACCCTATAAGCCCTGGTCCGGCAATAGGTACTGAGTGTTGCGTCGTCATCGGTAACGGTGGCGTCGAAGCGTACACAAGGAGTTGATGGGCCACAATGCAAAAGCGTGAAGGTATAAAGCCCCGAAATGAACCATACAAGTGGATGCCGACGTGGTTTGCGACGCGGAAGGCAACACCGGAGAAGCTAACGACCAATGCTTCCGAGGGTCCACCGGGGTCTGTGACCGTGGCACGTCAATATGACAAAGTCGGGAACTCGGGAGATCCTATAGACTCCCCCTTCTTGGGGGTAGAGTGGCACAACCGGCAAACCGGAAGGAAACTCAATGGTTTATGGGAAGTCGGATGTCCTCATAGTAGTGAAGAAATGGAGTAACACCCATGGAGCGAAGGGGGACACATACAGTCACCCGTCTAACGGAAACGCCGCCCACACTCAGAGGTGGAATTTTGGCGACAACTGGAGTTAAACGGATAGCTACTCGGGCCTGTAGCCACCCAGAGGAGTCATTTACAGCGTTGATGCACCACTATACAGTGGCAAATCTACGAGCTTGTTTTGAATCCCTGGATGGCAAGAAAGCCATTGGAATAGATGGAGTGACCAAGAAGCAATATGGGCAGAACTTAGAGTTCAATCTCAAAGAATTGCACCGTAAGCTTCATCAAATGTCGTACCGGCCCCAAGCTGTACGTCAGGTCGAGATACCCAAAGAGGATGGCACCATGCGTCCCCTTGGGATCTGCTGTATAGAGGATAAAATTGTTCAGGAGATGACCCGTCGGATCTTAGAAGCAATCTACGAGCCAGTGTTTATTGATACGTCATATGGATTTCGCCCAAAGCGGAGCTGCCATGATGCTTTACGGCAGCTAAATTACGAGGTAATGAATAAACCTGTCAACTGGGTAGCTGATATCGACCTAGCTCAGTTTTTCAACACTATGCCCCATCAGGAAATCCTCTCAGTGATAGGCTTGCGAATCAAGGACAGGAAATTCCTTCGCCTGATTTTGCGGATGCTTAAATCGGGAGTCCAAACTCCTGGCGGTGTAATATATGACGAACTGGGTAGTCCCCAGGGTTCTATTGTCTCCCCTGTAATTGCCAATATCTTCCTGGATCATGTATTGGACCAGTGGTTTACTCAGGTAGTGACTAAACACTGCCGAGGATACTGCGCAATTATCCGCTATGCAGATGATGGCATTCTCGTGTTTGAACATGAAGATGATGCTCATCGCTTTATGTGAGTGTTGCCACGACGACTGGAGAAATTCGGCCTTCGCCTCAACACGGACAAAACTAAGCTACTGGCCTTTGGTAAACGGCATGCTCGACATTCCTTCGGGACCGGGCAACGGCCATCAACCTTCGATTTTCTAGGGTTGACCCATTACTGGGGCCGAAGTCGCAGAGGGTATGTTCGGTTGAAACGTAAGACATCGAAGAAACGGCTGCGCCGGTCTTTAGTCGAAGTGAATCTGTGGCTTCGTCAGGTGCGAAATACCCTAAAGTTACCTGTGTTATGGCAGGCAATAGGGAGGAAAATGCGCGGGCACTTCAACTACTTTGGAGTGAGCGACAATAGCCCTTCCTTGAACTGTTTTGAGCAGAAGATACATGAGCTTTTGTTCAAGTGGTTGAATCGCCGTAGTCAACGCCGTAGCTTTAATTGGGGTAGTTTTCAGCGCTACCGAACACGACACCCACTGCCTCGACCAGGGCGTATAGTGTCACTGTTCCCAAGTTAGCAAACGGCTGTATGAAGAGGCTTGTGCGGGAAATCTGCAGGCAGGCTTCTGTGGGGGGGAGGCTCCCAAAGGTGCAGGGTCTAATCATGTGACACTCTCTAACCGAAAGGAGAGAGCAACAGGGAAAACAAACCTGACCTAAACATTGAAGGAGTCCTCTCTACCCGACATAATGTTTCCAGGTACAAAAATCCTCTGAGTTTCATCCAAGACTAGGCTGCTAATCCAAAGATTTTGTGGATGAAAGAGATCTGTCCTAACACATCATCTTTGCCCACATTTTTGATCTGACCTTTACGGATCATGTTCATCGCTTCATACCCTTTTAAGGTTCGTCTAGCCGAGTTAAACGATCCAAAACTCATGCCAGGATTCACCAGACGTTTTATCCCTCGATGATCCTGATCCACTATATTGTTGAGGTATTTGACCTGCCGTACTATTTTGCCTTCAGGGAGACGTTCCTCTTCCTGTAACTGCTCTACAGCAGGGGGATATGCTGGATTCTTGTCCACGTTGATCACCCGAGGTTCATGGGTATGAACCGCATTCAATGCTTTGGTCAGAAAGCGCTTCGCAGCCTTGGCGTCCCGCTTTGCTGTGAGTAAAAAGTCGAGGGTGTAGCCGTCAGAGTCTACGGCTCGATAAAGGTACCGCCATTTTTTACGTATTTTGATGTAAGTTTCATCAACTCTCCAAGAATCATTGGTAGGCTTGAGATGTCAGCGACAGCGCTTGTCTAGCTCAGGGGAATATTGGAGAACCCACCGATTGATGGTGCTGTGATCCACTTCCAATCCCCGCTCTAGCATCATCTCTTCTAGGTGACGATAGCTGAGGGGGTAGCGGCAATACCATCGAACATTGAGAAGGATGATCTCAGATCGATAATGACGCCACTTGAATAGGTCAGCAGTTTTCATTGGCGGGAGAGAGAAGAAACACAGCTTCTCAGATTACCACTGGTTCTCAGCGCAGAACCTATTTTTGCGACAGAACCGTCTGAAAATTCATCCGCCACTTGTGCTAGGAATAAGTTCATCATCTGAGTATTGGAAAAGGGTAAGACTAAAGCACTCATCTTTCCTAACGCAGGAGCAACAGCAACATAGCCATAGAGATATTCACGGACAAGCGGCTGCCCACTTTCGGGTCGAATTCCAGGAGCACACCAAGCTCTTCTTACTTGCCCTAGACGACCAAAGCGCCCTTCGTCTGCTGCCATGATCACAATGGGACGTTGGTCTTCGGCTGAGCGATCTGCTACAGCGGTTTGGACCAGCCCCCGAAAGTTTTTTTAAAAGCCTCTCGTGCCGCTTTGTTTCCATTGGGATGGGACGGACGAGGCATGAGTTTGCGCCATCCGTGTCGGTCTAGCAAACGATAGATAGTACTGGGTGCCACTGACGTCTCCACTTTAGTCTCAAAGGCCGTTTGGATCTCTTGAACCGTTGTTAAATGACCTTGTTGAGCACGTTCAATAAACGATTCTAAAAATTCAATCTCTTCTTCGATACTCAGATAAGCACCGGGATTCTTCTTCCGTTTAGCCCTAGGAGCAATTGCTGCTGCTCCTAGGCGATTGTAAGCGGCAATCACCTGATGGACCGTTCGAAGACTAGTTGCAGTATGCGTGGCTATTTCGATAGCTGGGCGAGGATCTACCAGGGCGTTATAAATAATCATCCATTTTTGCTGACAGCGGGCAGTCGGAGCCGTGGCAATTTTGTCTTTCACCTCATCCACTGTTAGATGCGGTTTAACTGTACTAACTCGACTCATACAGCGGTTTTCATATAGATGGGGGACAGACACAACTCTTAAAAAGCTTGATCAGTAAATACTCCAGGATTGAATATGTCCCCTACCAACCTGCGATCCGCTGTATACTTGCGGAATGAACATAGGATTAGATCCTATCTAAATTACATCTCAAAACACAAATTGGTATCAATCGACCCTGCTTTGCGCCACTCGTTGTAGTGCCAAAAGACCGTTGAGGAGGGAGGAAAGTATTTGGGTAAGTCTTCCCAATTACAGCCATTCTTGAGTCGATAGAGCATTCCATCAATGAGGTCTCGATAACTCCATTCGAGCGGGCGAGGCTTTTTCTTGAGAGGCAGAACCTTGGGTAACAGCGGTTCAAGGAGTTCCCATTCTGAATCGCTCAGACTGCTGGAATAAGCCATAGGACTTGGAATTGACGACACTTTCCATTGTCGAGAATTTACCAAAAGATTTCAAATGGGTTCTATAGTCGAACCCATTTCTTCAAGTAGGCATGTTCAAAGATCATTTCCTTTTGTATTCTGAGATCTTGACCGAAGCCCGCTTGAGACGCTCTTTGGAACATGGCGTAGGCAATCGCAATATCGGCATAGGCTAGCCCCACAGCATTAAAGTAGGTACGCTCGTCGGGATTGGTGCGACCTGGTTTCTTGCCCGTCACTATTTCAACAAGATTGGCATGAATATCCTCATCCTTGAGTTGCCCCTCTTTGTACATCCGGCTCAAGGTTTGGGTCCGATGTTTAACAGTTTCCCAATCATCACAAACGATCTTGTCACAAATTTTCGCGACCTCATATTCATCTTCCCACCCCCCCACATGGCTATAGAAAGCTCCCGACTTGAACCAGTCTGCCTTGAGCAACGGCGCTTGGGCGCTGGTTGCAGTGACAATGACATCCGCTCCCTCTATCGCATCTTGAAGATTCTCCTGGGTTCCCACAATCTTGACATCTGACAAAATGGGGGACATTTCGGTAATAAATTGTTCTTCCTCCGCCTTATCCTTGGCCACAACCCGACAATCTGTTAGAGAAGGTAGTGCTGTTTTCATGGCAACTAGATGCATCTTGGCCTGCTCGCCCGCCCCGATTAAACCAATGATTTGTGAGTCAGTTCGCGCTAGATACTTGGCTGCGATGGCACCCATGGCACCCACACGCAGGTTTGAGCAGAGGGTTCCTTCCATAAATGCGATTGGAAATCCATGCTCAATCTCCGACAAAATAATGACGGCAGATAAATTTTGAATGCCATGTTTGATTGGGTTAGGGGGGAAAACTGAGACCCATTTGACCCCACAAATTTTATGGTTCTTAAATGTTGCGGGTAAACAATTGATCCGCTCTTGAGTATCGTCATCAAAAATTTGGACGATCTTGTCTGGGAAAATGACTTCCCCTTGATTGAATGATTTCAAGGCGTCTTCGGCTGCTTGCATCGCCATGCGAACATCCAAGCAGCCGGAAGCAAGTAGATCTTCCTGAGAGAAGTACTGACAATGGATTTGATGACTGAGCATTTGTGTATAACCTCACTATCGTTATCAGCCTGGATCGCGAAACAGTTAGGAAGAGATGCTCGGAACTAACGTCAAGGAATTATTTCTGAATCTTTCCCATCTGAGCTGAGGATGCTTGGGGGAAGTCGCTTACGGATTGACAACTTTTGCCAGCGAAGGGCTTTCTGGAACGGTGAGAGCCAGGTGGCCACAGGTTATCAGCCAATCTTAAAGTATCAGATAGAGATGTTTGTTTTGGGATTTGCTAGAGAAGCTTCTAGTCAAGGGAAGGCTGAGCCCTAGCCTGAACGAATTCCTAGCGATCATCACTCTATGTAAAGTTTGCATGATTGCAACAGTAGAATCAGGACCTATAGGGGCCAGTCCAACGTTATTTCTATTCCGCACAGCCCCCTTTAAATATGTGAGTCTCCATTACAGCGAATGCAGGACTGACCTTGAGCTGTCCACTCTGCAGTGATTATCTGATGGGGATTGCCAATATTTAGGTTGAGTGACGCCCCTACCGACCCACTTCATCAATGCATGTAATACCGTAGACCGTCGGCCTTAAGCAATGCTAAGTAAAAGGGCATGTAACTGAATTAGCGTGAAAGATAGTGTGTAAGCATTCTGACCTAGAATCGACAGTGAGACTTTGAGTCTGGGAAAATGGAAAGAGGCGTACAACAATTACTTTATGTTTAAGCGGTTAAATGAAATAGAGGGGCCTACCGTCACCATTAATATTGAGGGTGCAGATGTTCAAGTTCCTGAGGGTGAGACAGTGGCTGCGGCCGCATTAGTCCATCATTTGGGTTATACCCGCACGACTTCCCTCTCAGGAGCCCCTCGCTCACCGTTATGCATGATGGGGGTCTGCTTTGAATGCCTGATGGAAGTTGATGGGTCACCCAATCAGCAAGCCTGTCAGGTACAGGTTAAAGCGGGTATGACTATTCGTCGCCAGCAGGGAGTTGGTGGAACAGATGCCTAAGTCCTATCAGCTTGTGGTGATTGGGGCTGGGCCAGGAGGACTCTGTGCCGCCACCACTGCCGCTCAGTTGGGTATGGATGTGGTGGTCCTGGATGAGCAGTCCTCGCCTGGCGGCCAAATTTACCGGGCAATCACCCGAACCCCCGCAGATCGGTCTGCCTTACTAGGGGCCGATTACCAGCGTGGGGCGAGTTTGGTTGAAGCTTTTAAGACGAGTGGGGCTCAGTATTGGCCTCAAACAACGGTGTGGTCTTTGAATGCCCAGCATCAGATCGGAATCCTACGCCAAGGGCAAGCCTCTATCATTCAAGCGGAACGGGTGATCGTTGCCAGTGGCGCAATGGAGCGCCCAGTCCCTTTCCCAGGCTGGACCTTGCCAGGGGTCATGAATGTAGGCGCTGCCCAAATCTTGCTCAAAACCTCTGGTGTTGTCCCCGCCAGTGGGATGGTTATTGCTGGGACTGGACCATTGCCCTTGTTGGTGGCTTGGCAATACCTCCGAGCTGGGGTATCTGTGAAAGCCATCCTTGAATGCTCACCGACCAACAACCTATGGCGTGCTGCACCGCGTTTGCCTCAAGCTTTAAGAGCTGGAGATTACATCGCTCGTGGCTTGAAATATACGGTGGATTTATTAAAAGGTGGCGTGCCCATTTATTACGGTGTTTCTAGATTGCAGGCCCAGGGCAACGATCAGGTCGAAGCAGTGAACTTTGGTTGGGAACGATTCGGAATTGCTAGACAAAAAACACTCTCCACCAATCATCTATTGGTGCATTTTGGCGTGATTCCCAGAACCAATTTAACCCGATCAGCAGGGTGTCATCATGTTTGGGATCGGGGCCAACAATGTTGGTGTCCCCAGGTGGATGAATGGGGTAATACCAATGTGCCAGGGCTTGCCGTCGTTGGGGATAATGCGGGGATTGGCGGTGCCCGTAGTGCCGAACACAGTGGACGATTGGCTGCCCTAGAAGCGGCTAGGAGTGTGCACCTGATCAGTCGTCAGCAGCGAGATTCCCAAGGCCAGGATGATCAGAACTGGATGCGTAAAGACCTGCGTGTCCGGCCGTTTCTAGAAACGTTATACCGACTGCCAGATTCACTCTTGGTACCCTCAGATGACGACACTATTGTCTGTCGTTGTGAAGAGATTTCAGCAGGGGCAATCCGCCGTGCTGTGCACGAAGGACATTCCGATCCGAATCAGGTCAAGTTTTTCCTGCGTTGTGGAATGGGACCTTGCCAGGGAAGACAATGTGCTTCAGTCGTGGCCCATATGGTCGCCGCCGAAAATAAGCGTCCGGTGTCTGACTATCCCCCGTTCCGAGTGCGTCCCCCGATCAGACCCTTGAGCATTGCCCAATTGGCTGACTTAGGAGGGGCAGAAGAATGACGGCAGATGTTGTGATTATTGGGGGCGGGTTGATTGGGTCTTCGACTGCGCTCCACTTAGCTAAAGCGGGCCAAAAGGTCATAGTTTTAGAAAAAAATAGTCCTGGTCGCCATGCCTCGGGAGTTAATGCGGGAGGCCTGCGGCGGTTGAATCGTCATCCTGCGGAGATTCCTTTGGCGGTTGTTGCTGCAGAAATGTGGCGGGATATTCATGCTTTGGTGGGCAGTGACTGTGATGTGAAACTGAGCGGCCAGGTTAAGGTAGCGGAGAATGCAGCGGATTTGCACAAGCTAGAGGAACGGGCTGCTATGGTCCGCGATCTTGGCTTTGACCATGAGCAAATCATAGATCACGATCGCCTCTACCAACTGGTGCCCGATTTAGCCCCCCATTGCGTGGGTGGATTGTATACTGCTGGAGATGGCTTGGCCCGTCCGTATCATGCACTGACGGCTTTTCGCCGAACAGCTGAGACCCTAGGTGTGGAATATTGGACGGGATGCCGGGTCACTGAATTAGAGCAGGTCGGAAGTACTTGGCGAGTTGTAACGGAACAGGCCCAGTTGGATGCCCCAATCCTCGTCAATTGTGCAGGGGCTTGGGCAGGGCAAATCTGTGCGCAATTGGAAGAACCTGTCCCGTTGACGGTGGGTGCTCCCATGATGATGGTGACTGAACGACTCCCTCCTTTCCTAGATCCGGTCGTGGGGGCTACTTCTCGCAAGTTGTCGTTTAAGCAGATGCAGAACGGGACCATACTGATTGGAGGAGCACACCTAGCCGATCATGATCTAGACCAGGAAACAACAGATATCGACTTTTCTAAACTCAGTGAAAGTAGTCGTACCGTCCTAACCCTTTTCCCCAGAATGGCTGAAGTAAGAATTGTCAGGACATGGGCGGGGTTGGAAGCTTTTATGCCCGATCACATCCCGGTTATAGGTCCTAGTGCTAAGGTGCCTAACGTTTATCATGCTTTTGGATTCTCTGCTCATGGTTTTCAACTTTCACCTGTAGTAGGGCGAATTATGTCAGAGTTGATTTTGGAGCAGAAGAGTTCTCTTATGATCGAACCATTTACTATTCAACGCTTCCAATCTATTTCTGGTTGACATTCTCTCCCAGCAACTCTATCGGGTATGCAAGGAGATTCCCATTGCCTGCAAACATCTGACAAAAATTCAATATTTTTCTCTAAGTTCATCTCCATAGGCTGAACTTAGAATTGATCGGAAGTGGAAAGGATACAAACAACGCTCGTTCTAACGGATTCGGAGGTCTATTAGAATTCAAGCCTATTGAGTGTTTCGAGAAGCTATATCTCCTTTCACTCTTAACGGGTGACAAGGTAATCCAAGGTTATGCGTAGCAATGAATTGAGAAAATAGTAGGGCAAAAAAATAGGGAGTACGATTGTACTCCCATCTCAAAAAATGTTCCCTGCATCATACCAAACTACTCTCCGTGCTCAGTCATGTGGATTGTCAACCGGAATGTCAAAATATTCTTTTTAATTCCAACAAAAACTAAACCCAAACTCTAAATAATGACAAAGATGGGTAAATTTGATTGGAATACCTATTCTGTTCAACTTAGATATCTAGCCTTGCAATCTATGACCTCCAATAGTCTAATTTGGAAGAAAAGTTTATTGAAATGACTTCCTCGACATTCAGTCATTCGTAAGTCATAGTCGTAACTACGCTACATATTCCTCATTCGTTATAGAAAAAGGTCTGTGCCCTATACATCTGAAAGTGGTCAGTATACTGCTCACATCGCTCGGACCTGGGTCACAGTAGTGGAAAGTTGTCGATATTGTCTTTCCGTAAGTTATTTCTTCCTGTTGAATTTTTTCTTTGTGATAGGGCTATTTAAGATATTTGCAAAGGGGTATTTGGATATCCTAATTTGTATTCCTCACCCTTTTGAAAAGTAGCCCGAATCCGTCCAATTAGTTTTCGAGCAACAGCAACAATGGCCTTCTTCTTTCCTGTCCTTGGGAAAAGTCGGTTAAAAAACTGAGCTAGAGCTTGGTCTTTCTCAATGGCTCTCCAAGCGATCTCAATGAGGATACTTCGGACTTGAACATTGCCCTGATGAGTAATATGTCCCCTACGGATCGCTTCACCACTGGAATGTTCACTGGGGGTCAGACCTGTGTATGAAAATAACTGGCGTTCGTTCTTAAACTGAGACATATCCCCCAACTCATTCGATAATACCCGAGCAGACTGTGGCCCAACACCTGGAGCAGATCGGTAGGTCTTTTCGTTAGGATCTTCTTTGGCTTGTTGTTTGAGTTCTTGCTCAATCTTTTTGATTTCTTCGTCTAGACTTTTCCAGACATTCCAATAAGCATTAATCACAATTATCAATTCTTTGGATGTTGCATTAGCCAGAATTTCTTTGACAAGTTTATGAGTCATTTCACGAGTTTCATCGGCATCAATTAAACCAAATTGATGAAACTTCATCCTGATTTTATTCTTTATCGCAGCGCAATCTTCAACAAGCTGTTTTCTGGTCCGACTCAATAATCGATGTGCTTCTTCTTCCTCACTGGGAATGCGAATTCCCTTTAAGCGTTTTGCTTCCAAAAGCGAAGATAGTTTAAGTGCATCACGTTTATCTGTTTTGACCCGGTTATTGATAGCAACTTCAATCCCGGCGGCATGCACTACTAGGTTCTGGATCCCATGCGCCTTAAGTTCTCGATGTAACACAAAACCTGAAAAACCAGCTTCATAAGCACTATAGATCGTGGCACCATCAAAATATTTGAGGAGTTGTTGGGCTAATGATTTTGGAGAGGCTTTCGTTGTCCATTTCTTGACGACCTCCTCCTCGACCCTAGCAACAACTGTATAAGTCTTCTTGTGTACATCAATCCCAATGAAGACTTCTTTCCCAACGTAAGATCTTTCTTTCGTATTCTTCTTCATGATGGAACTCCTTGATATCTAATCAGAGAAGTAAATGTATCCCTAGTATTTAGGCTTGCACCTTGTTGAGTGCTTTGCAATCCATCATAGAAACATCTGAGTGAAAGTCAGTATCTAACCCTCCAACTTCTGTTGTTACTGATACAGGCTCATCGCCAGGTAAAACTCTCCATATTGGCCAGTGTCTTTCCTCAACCGATTCAATATCCCAGTCGAAAACGTAACTTGCAACGCTTTTTAGTATTGCCACAACTGAGCATCAAAGTTTTGTGGTTCCCCCTGATTAAATATTGGATTCGACAAGAGCAAACAGGACGAGGATTAAATCGGGAGCATCGTCGTCGGCTGAAGAAATTCAAACATCGAAAATATGGCTATTGGATCATAGCGATAGATAGAACCCAATGGAAAGGTCGCAATATATTCATGGTGAGTATCATTTGGGGAACCCATTCTCTTCCCCTGTATTGGGAAGTTTTAGAGCATGTGGGTAATAGTAATCTAGCCACTCAACAACGGCTCTTAAAAACAGTGCTACATCTGTTTAAGAATTATCCGGTTCTTGTCCTGGGAGATCGAGAGTTCCATAGCCCTAAACTAGCTGACTGGCTTGAGTCTAAGGGTGTATCTTTTGCTTTAAGACAGAAGAAAGACGGTCATTTTCAAGAGGAAGTCCATCAAGAGTATCAGGTGCTCAAACAGCTAGGCTTTAAACCGGGAATGTCCAAATTCTATACAGGTGTTTTGTGCAACAAAGGAGATGGCTTAGGGCCATTTAATCTGGCTGTCTATTGGAAACGCAAATATAGAAATAAGGGGCCGAAAGAGCCTTGGTATATCTTGACCAATCTGCCGAGTCTCAAACAAGCACTGGACATTTATTCTTGTCGCTGGGGAATTGAACAACTTTTCAAGGATTGTAAGACAGGAGGTTATAACTTAGAAGATACGAAAGTGAATGACACCCGATTTCTGGCCTTAGTTTTGTTGATTGCCATGGCTTATACCTTGGCTACGCTGCATGGGCAATGGATGAAAAAATTAGGAGTGGATATTTACGCTGGACGAATTAAAGAGCATAAAGATAAGACTCAACGGCAGAGTGAATTTAGTCTTGGACTCTATGGGCAACGATGGATCTATGCCATGGAATTGTGGGCTGATTGGGTACGCCAACAGCAACTTACAACCTTGCAGGATCAACTATTAGCGTATCTTCGAGTCAATCAACCCAGTATTCAGTTCTTAGTTGAAGGAGTTGATCAACATACTGAAACAGCGTTAGTGTCCCTATTTATTCGCCACGGTTTTTGAGGCGATCATGCTTGGCATGATCCCTACGAGAGACGAGAAAGAAAATCGCTAAACAGCTCTCCTCATTTGGGAAAGCACCAATTTCGTCAGCCTTGGTTCGGAATTTCCGGAACAGCCTTTCTAGCGCATTGGAAGTACGAATCAGCGAATGAAGGGATTCATCAAAATCATAGAAACTCAAGGTCAGGGCAAAATCTTTGATGAAGGTTCTAACAGCATCGGGTTCAAGGTCTGTCCATTTCTGTGCAAACACGAGCAACGTCACAATCGCTTCTTCCCAGTCTGGCGCTTTATAGATAGCATAGGCATCGTGTTTAATTTGTGAATATCGCAGCTTCTTTGCTTCAGAGTGGGAGAGTTCTTGTCCTTGAGCATCCAGGTGTGGCAATTGCTCATAGCCCAAATGCCGGAGCATCGCTCGAACCTTGTGGGTAATGCATCGTTGATGTTGTGCGAGGGGAAACAGAGCGCGAATTACCTTAGGTAGTCCAGTGGTGCCATCACTGACAATCAGCTTCACCAAATGGGTTTGCAATCCTCGGTGCCGCAGGTGCTCAAAGAACAGTAGCCAGGCTGCCTCAGATTCTTGGACAGCCATTTCGTAATGAAGAACGGTTTGTGTCCCATCTGGCCATATCGCCATGGCCACTAAGATGACTCGGTCTTCCGCACGACGTAGCTTCCGGATATGTCCAGCTTGGTCTTCCCAAAAGTCTTCGGAGGCGCATTGAACACTCGCCCACACTCCATCAACAATCAGAATAAAAGGGGTTTTCTCAAGACGAGTTTGACGACTTTGGAGCATTTGCTTCTGAGCTTTGAGAGTAATCCGGTTAATGGCATTCACGGATAAAACTGCTCCCAGGATCTCATAGAGAGCTTCTTGCAAGTCTCGAAGCGATAAACCCATGACATACAAGCCCAGGCAAAACTCTAGAAGGCTACCGAGGGCTCGTTGGTAACGCTCTAGAATCTTCCACTCTCGGTCTGCATTCCCTTTCCGTAGTTTCGGGACAGATAGTTGAGCAATCCTGCCGTACTGGGTATCAAGAACCCGCTGATAATAGCCTGAACGTCGAGGGCGAGTCCCTTGAAGCTCTGATAGATAAGCTTGGACTTCTTCGTCTAGTGCTGACTCTACTGCTATCTGGGTAACTCGGTTAGCCTCAAGGCGCAGGGTTGCTTCTAAAGCTTTGTTAATAGAGGCATATGAACTTTGAGACTGGATACGGATAATCTGCTGCTCACGTTGGGAAATGTTCATCAAGGAGTGCTCCGAATTCTCTATTATCAGAGCATTTCAGCTATTCCAGCTCATGGCGAATAAATCAAGACACTAACGAAACAGCCCAGTCAGCCTATAGACACTTACAAACAATCATCGAGTTTGCCCAAGAGATTAATACCTTCACCTGGCAGTTTCAGTCTCATAGCCATCAGCTTGTGGCCCAAGTGAAAACAGTCCAAGATCATCTCAATCGACATATTAACGCTCATTCGGCTGTAACTCAGCTTCAAGCACTGGAGAAACCGATGCAGCAACTTTCTCAGATCCGCATATTGGCTAGTCAACTCTCTTCCCAAATCCAGTTGCAGGCGGTGAACGTTGTAGGTAAAGCGACTCAGGAATCAGTTTCCGCTCCAGAATTATCTAGTGCAGCCCGAAAATACGTTCTTACAAGCATATAGTGCTTAAAGGGTAGGGTATGGTTCAACCAAGAGTAACACTTTTGGTTTTACGTTAGACCGGAAAAGTATTGACAAGAAAGGGATATGGAGTTTTGAACTGCGAGAGAGATGTTCTATTAGCCTTCTGGTACTTGAACCACGGCGTCAAAACTGAGAAATCTTCACACAATACTCAGGTTCGACCTCTAGTCTTAATCTTGAGAGTAAAAGATCCCCACTGACTGGAGTATTCAAGTGATTTCACAAAAAATTCCAAGTACATCGAAAACAAGAGAGTCAAAAGCTTTTAATAAGGTGGATGATTTGTGTTTGAGCTGGTGGCTAGAGGTAGGCACTACAAATCCTCCTTGTATTAATTACTATGGGCCTTATGTAAGCCAAGTTAAGGCTGAAGCTGCAAAACAAGAATCTGAGAAGGAGTCCCAAAATATTTATTCTCACAGTCGATTATGCCAACCGCGTCAGCTCACAATTAAAGAGAAAGAAATGACCATTCAGGATTTAGAAGCATGTCCTCCCACATTTTTTGAAGCCTTGCTAGGTAACCATCGTATTTATTAACACCATAAATAATATTTCTAGTAACTTCAAGTATGGTTCAATCTATGGCAATACTCTTGGTTTAACACTTGATCTCAGATCCACTTTCAAGCAGTGCTTGTAGGGCGTTAGATTATCTCAATACTATTGCTATGGCATCTAGTCTATGGACCATATTGTTGTTCGATACAGTTCAAAAAAGGGTGGCATTTTTTCTCTTGAGAAAAAGCTAAGAGCCATTTCAAGTCAAGAGTTTAGACTATTTATCTAAAAAAAACTGACAACTCCTGAATAGTATTAATGATACTTAAGTTCATGTATTGTTCGAATTACTATTTTTAGATTCATTTTTTAGCATTTTCTTTACTGGTGACTAATCTTCAATTCAACATTATATTAAAGGAAATAATAATGACAAGAATCTTAGAGAAATCAATCACTTGTGATGCAAGAGTTCAAAGAATTCGTTGTTGTTATACTAATCCAACAACTGGATTTCAAATTATTCGTATTGTTAATCTTCCTAATTGTTTTTTTGAACGTGTAGTTTGTCCCGGTAAACAGATTTTTTTTGAAGCAACTTTAGATTCTCAGCTTGAGGTGCATTCTGGCATACTTGTCAGTGCACTTCTATCTGACACTATTCCTTGTTGCCGTTTAGCACTTGAACGGGTAAAAGTATTATCAGATAAGGGTTTAGATAAGTTTCGTATCAATAAGACTGATTGTAAAACTGTCTTAGTTTAGCTCATGAGTTGTTTAGAAAAGATCTCATCAGTCCAGTTATATACCGAAATAAGGTCTTGGTACAATATTTGTTAGCAGGCTGCTCTAACAAGCTTTTGATATTGAATGATTGATTCGATACTCATTAATGCAGCTTCTATACCTTGTTCAGCAATGGGTGAGATATGATCGCCAAGAAAAAAGTCATCGGCTGGAACTTTAATCCAATAAGTTTGTGGGTAACAACCAAAAGCAGCTTGAGTTAGTGCAATTAAGGAGTGTGGTTCTGATGTCTTCATCCATCCCTTAGCGGACGATTCTGGGTAGTTTGAACTTGAAGGCGTGATTGGTATGATTTTGATGCCATGAAGTTGGTGTACCCGACTAGCATCCACAAAAATAGCTACCCCTACTTTAGCTAAGGTTTCGGATAAATCGGGAGTCAATTGCCGAACAGTCAAAGCAAGTACCTCGGATAGATGCCAAGACGCAACTTCATCGGCAACCCGAGCCCCAATACTACTATCGCTGTAATGTATGTTGCCGAAACCAATAATGATTGTGGATTCTTGATGGCTACGAATTGAACTAGGCATAACAAATTTATCACATCAGTAATTTGCATCATTTGCAACGGTGAGTAACCCTAGAATAGATTTTCTAGCTAGAATCTGTATTGACTTCAGCCATAAGTAACTTTATAGGCATCAAATGAATTGGTCACAAGACATACCTTTAAAGAATAGGAATAAATTTGATTTAGGATTAACTTAAAGATGCTTATCAGCCAGCAAAATAAGCTTTTCTATAAAATAGTGACTTAGCCAAAAAGTGTCTAGTAAGTCATGCTATTGAATCAATAAGGCATTGTTGTGTTGAGGCGTGATAGGAACTTCAAACCTAAACCTTGAAATTTTTTTAAGTATTTATGCTTAAAAATAGCTGGAGCATTCCAGTAAAGAGTCTCACAGATTTATCACTCCTTAAGAGAATAGTGCCAATCAATGATGATAAGTATTAAGAGCTAAATTAGTGATTTTAGTGTTACTAGTTATCGTTAAATTATAGACCTCAACGTCTTTTAAGTAAGTTGAGAGGCTTTTATTAAGCCTCTCAATACTCAACTCTACCTACTGAGCATTTCACAATTTTGCTAAGTTAATACTCGAAGTGTTACCAAGTAGACATACTGCCACGATTCGTCTAACGAGTTCCCTTGGGTTTTGCTTTATTCACTTTGAGATTACGTTTCATCACCTCGGTTCCATCCAGCGCTGTAATGGCAGCCTCTTCCTCGCTATTAGCTTTCATTTCCACAAAAGCGAAACCTCTGGGACGACTTGTTTCACGGTCTGTGGGAATATTGACCCTTGTTACCGTTCCATATTCTGAAAAGACAGTATTGACGTCTGCTTCAGTCATGTTAAAGGATAGGTTGCCCACATAAATTGACATAATTAATTTTCCCAAGATAAAAAGTGATTTTGTAAAGCATTGCTATATCTAGTCTTGAAGAATTTTACTCGTTCATCATTACTCACCTATCTAGGATGTTGAACTATGGTTAATTTCTTCTTCTGAAGATATAACTAAGTTGTGAGGAAATTGTGAGAATCAGTAGCTAATTTATCTATCTCTTAGGAAGGAGATCTTAGTTGAATGAACTTGTATCTAACCAGCCTTAATGCTCTGTATTGTGAATATTTCGTTCAAAACACTTTAATACATTAGCAAGGCTATACAATCCTTATTAAAAGATGCAAAGGAGTATCTACTGAAATCTATGAGGATTAATCAATAAACTCTTCGATCGTATTTATATACTTGGCTCTTAGATACACTCGAAAAATCTAATTTCTAACTTGAACTTCTTTCTAAGGCTTATATCTGCTTTCATTAAGATGT
This sequence comes from Acaryochloris marina S15, assembly GCF_018336915.1. Classification (GTDB taxonomy): domain Bacteria; phylum Cyanobacteriota; class Cyanobacteriia; order Thermosynechococcales; family Thermosynechococcaceae; genus Acaryochloris; species Acaryochloris marina_A. Next base: position 25,150 of record NZ_CP064926.1, read on the forward strand.
CCACTTAGCTATTCATAGTTATGCGGCAAGTCTCAGCATTTGCGTTAGATCAGGCGCTCGATCTCCTTTCACTTAGTGTTGCGCCACATACGCCTTTGCCTGAAGCGATTTGCCAAATGGGTCAGACCTCGATTTGTGGTCATCTCCCTGCAACAGAGGAGGCAGAGCTTCAGCATCCATTATTGGCTGAGCAGCATACTAGTTGTGTTCTCGTGTTGGACGATTCTCAGCTAGTCGGCATCCTGACTCAGCGGGATATCGTCAGATTGATCGCAGAACATCAATCTCTAGCTGAACTAGCCGTTGAGGATGTTATGTCTCAGCCAGTCATCACCTTGAAAGCAGAGGACAACCTGGATATCTTCTCGGTGTTAAATCTGATGCGCCATCATCAAATTCGCCATTTACCCATGGTGGATAATCAGGGGGAGATTCTAGGAGTACTGACACCGAGACGACTACGTAGTCTTCTAGAACCTGCTGATTTGATGAAAATGCGTCAAGTTCATGAAGTCATGACCTCGACTGTTATTCACGCTGTATCCACAGATCCTGTGCAGCAAATTATCCAGATGATGGTGGAGCATCAAGCCAGTTGTTTGGTGATTGTTGAAACCATCGCAGGACCGACTAAACCTCTCTGCCCCATTGGGATTCTTACTGAGCGAGATATTATCAAGTGCCAGCAACAGGAGCTGAATTTGGAGCGTACTCAAGCCCAGGATGTGATGAGTACCCCCCTCTTTCTTGTGAGCCCGGAAGACTCACTGTGGACGGCACATATACGGATGGAGCACCATAAGGTACGACATCTCGTTGTGGCCGATCTTCAAGGGGAATTAAAGGGGATTGTTACACAGAGCCACCTCCTGCCGAGGGATCAAGAGGAGATTAGTGAGGTGCTGGAACTGCTGCAGCAACAGGTTCAAGATTTGCAAACAGAGTATGCCAAACTGCAGCAAAAGCGAACAGATGATTTAGTCCGGGAAGCCAATGTCCAAAAGGGCGTTAGAAAGCATCTTGACTCAAAACTTCGGGATGCCAATCAGCGCTTGACCTTTCACGTAGATAACTCTCCCCTTGCTGTCGTTGAGTGGGATTCTCAATTCCGAGTGCAGCGCTGGTCACAGCAGTCAGAGAATATCTTTGGTTGGAGTGCCTCAGAAGTCTTGGGTAAACACTGGACGGACTGGCATTTTGTGCTTGAAGCGGACTTAGAGGCGGTCATGGAAGTCACGGGTGAGCTATTGACAGGTCATGCGCCACGAAATATTAGCCAGAGCCGTAACTATACCAAAGAGGGCTTGGTCATTGATTGTGAATGGTATCACTCTGCTCTCCTAGACGACTCAGATAATCTCATCAGTATTTTATCGCTCGCTCAAGATGTGACTACTCGCAAGCAGCTGAAGAAAGCACAGCAGGTTAGCAAAGAACGCTTGCAGTTAGCACTTGAAGGCTCTGGGGATGGGCTGTGGGATTGGGATATCACCTCAGATGAGGTTTATTTAAGTCCCCAATGGTTAGCAATGCTGGGTTATGAAGTGAATGAACTCCCCGGACATGTCAGCACCTGGGAGAACCTGATCCATCCAAAAGATAAACCTTGGGTGATGGAACTTTTGGAGGCGCACCTTCAGGATGGAGAGGTTCCTTATACCTTTGACTATCGAATGCGGACCCAGTCAGGCGAATGGAAATGGATTGCCAATTATGGCAAAGTCGTGGTCCGCGATCCCGATGGCACACCACTAAGGATGTCAGGAACCCACAAAGATATTAGCGAGCGCAAAAAAATCGAGGAGACTTTATGGGAAAGTGAAGAACGTTATGCTTTGGCTGTCAGAGGGTCTCAAGATGGTTTGTGGGATTGGGATATCCACACAAACGCCGTCTACTTATCCCCTCGGTTCAAGGAAATCATGGGATATCAGGATCATGAGTTGGCTAGCGAGTTTAAAGCCTGGGAGTCACAGATACATCCAGAAGACCACGATCTGGTTCTAGCCAAGATTGAGGACCATCTTAAGTCTCATCTTCCTTACGATATTGAGTACCGTTTACGTACCAAACAAGGCGACTATCTCTGGGTTCATGCCCGAGGTCAAGCCATTTGGAACAAAGATGGAGTTCCTCTGCGCATGGCAGGATCCATCAGCGATATCAGCGAGCGCAAGCACACTGAAGTTGCTTTGCGGCGACAGGCATTAATCTTCCAGAGCATTAAGGATGGTGTGATTCTAACTGATTCAGCAGGTTGCATCATTGATTGGAATCCGGCAGCAGAAACGATATTCGGCTATACCAAAGCCGAGGTATTAGGCCAGACACCAGATATACTCCATCAACCTGGAGAATCTGTAACTCTAACTCAACAAATTATTGATGACATGAAACGTGAGGGGCAGTGGTCGGGTGAGATCGCCTTTGTTCGCAAAAATGGCACAATAGGCTTGTGCGAAACGGTTGTTGTCCCCTCTTGGATCAGAACGGTCAGTTCGTGGCAACCATCGGACTCAACCATGACATCACTGAACGACAGAAGGCAGAAAAGCAAATTCATGAGCAGGCTGCTCTGCTGAATATCACTACAGATGCGACGATGGTCCGCAGTTTAGATCACAAAATCTTATTCTGGAATCAAGGGGCTGAAAGACTCTATGGATGGCAGGCAAAAGACGTCTTAGGGCGAAATGTCAATGACCTTTTGTACCCGGAATCTTTGACACAGCTTGAGGACATTCAGAATGCACTACGTGAGAACGGTACATGGCAGGGAGAGTTGCAGCAAGTAACCCATAGTGGCCAGGAGATAGTTGTGGATAGTCGCTGGACCTTAATGCAAGATGACAATAGACAGCCATCCTCAATCCTGGTTGTGAACACCGATATTACTGAGAAAAAACAATTGGAAGCGCAATATCTGCGTGCTCAGCGACTAGAGAGCATTGGCACTCTTGCTGGAGGTATTGCCCACGACCTTAACAATATTTTGACTCCAATTGTCGGTATTGCTGGACTGTTGCCGCTCAAAATCCCCATCTTGATGAACAGAGCCAGCATCTCATTGAGATGATGCAGATCAGTGCCCATCGAGGAGCTGATTTAGTCCAGCAAGTCTTGTCCTTCTCGCGTGGAATCGAAAATAAACGCATAACATTGCAAGTCGGGCATCTGCTCTCAGAAGTCAAAGACTTTGCCGAAAAACCTTTCCTAAGAACATCAAGCTGCACATCAATCTCCCTAGTGACCTAGGCATGGTCAGCGGTGATGCGACTCAATTACATCAGATGCTTATGAATCTCTGCGTCAATGCCCATGATGCTATGCCCCACGGAGGAACCCTAAGCTTCTCTGCTGAAAACTTTCTCATTGATGAGAACTACGCCCAAATGCTTCTAGAGGCCCAGGTCGGTCCTTATATAATTCTCTCAGTTGCAGATACTGGTGTTGGCATGGCACCAGAAACATTGGAACGCATTTTCGATCCCTTTTTCACGACGAAAGAGGTGGGCTCAGGCACGGGACTGGGACTATCTACGCTTATGGGTATTGTCAAGAGCCATGGAGGGTTTGTAAAGGTAGATAGCCAGTTGGGGAGTGGGACTCAATTTTCGGTGTATTTGCCCGTAGTAGAGGACAATAACACCGCTCAAACGGAAGCTCTTGAGCACGTCAATGGCCTGGGAGAATTGATTTTGGTTGTAGATGACGAAGCCCCGATTCGTGAAATTGCGAAGGCGACATTGGAAGCCTACAACTATAAGGTGATTACAGCTCAAACTGGCATTGAGGCGATTGCTCAATACGTCCAGCATCAAGATGATATCGATGCAGTCTTGATGGATATGATGATGCCTGAGATGGATGGTACCACTGCAATTCAGACACTGAAAGCTTTGGACCCACAGGTCAAGATTATTGTTGCTACTGGCTTAGTGAGTAAGGAACAAAACCCTACTGATATTGATCTAAAAAGTGATGCCTTGCTATCAAAGCCCTATACGGCTGAGACATTGTTGAACACTTTGAAAGGGGTGTTTAATCACACTCCATGACAATGCATTCCCCTACAGCTTTCAGTCAGCCCAATCCAAAGCGGCTGAGATTTGATGGGCTAGTGTCAAAACATCAAACGGTTTTGTAATGATTGCCTGAACACCTAAACCAGCATATTGGTGTTGTTTAGCGAGGTCGGGTCTCCCAGTGAGAAAAACAATAGGAATATTTTGGGTGGTGGGGATTTTTTTCAGCTCAAGTAAGGTCTCCATGCCCGTCATTAAGGGCATTTTCAGGTCTAGGAGAATCGCATCAGGCAGTTGAGCTATCGCCATAGTTAGCCCTTCAGAACCACTTAGAGCACCCAAGACTTGCCAACCCGCTGTCGTTTCTAGAGCAACTCGGATGACATATACTGTGCAAACATCATCATCAATGCAAAGTAGCGTCTTGGGTTGGATGATAGACATGGATTCAGTTCGTCTTGCATCAATATACAGAGCAGTTGTCTGCTAGCGAAACATCTGCTCTGTATATTGGTAAACTCACCATACAGATGCATTCAGTGTTTTAGTCAATTTCGGTGATAACAACTCTAACCAAAAGTGATGTGGAACTTGTGAGCCACCAAATATTTGATCAATATAGGTCGAGACTGCTATTGTCCACACTTACTGTACATACTCTGTTTCACCATCGATTAGGAGCTGTCCAGCTTTCTTTACAGAACCATCTCCATTGATGTAGGCAAAGAGCGTAGCCGTTGTTATTCCGAGCTTTTGCGCCACTTCTTTGGCACATGCCTTCGGATCGCTCATGGCAGTCATCGCCATTTGAAGCGTCGTTTTATCCATCTTGCGGGGCCGCCCTCCCTTTCGGCCTCTTGCCCGTGCTGCTTGTAAGCCAGCTCGTGTTCGTTCACCAATCAGTTCTCGCTCATATTCTGCCAGGGCTGCAAAAACCGCGAAAAACAAGCGACCATTGGCAGTCGTCCACCTGTAAATTATTCCGGGTTAAGTTGCCCAGTCTGAGTTTTGGAGGTTTTACAATAGTCTCATTCCGCTGAGATCAAAATGTACCTCCTTGTAATGAAGTTCAGTTGGCAATGCTATCTGTTGAACCGTATCAAATCTCCAAAAGTTACTCTTAAACTGGAATAGGAAGTTGGGCCGGGAGTAGAGAGAGGGCTACAATCGCTAGGAATCCAAGTGCTGATAATGTTTCTAGAGCTGCCACATTTTGAATCCGAGTGTTTCGGTACCATTTTTGCCCGAGTAAGATCAAGCCAAATTTGAACAGAGCCACACCAAAGGCCAACGCCGTGATGGTTTCCAACCCACCAGCGTACCAAAGGACCCAAACAATGAAGGTGGCGATCGCATGATAAACCAGTCCTGGGACCCATGATTCTGTTTTAGGCTTGCGCAGCTTGACGGTGAAAATGGCACTGCTGAAAAATAGAGTATTCAAAATCCACAGTCCTAAAACCGAGGCTGTCAGAGTCCCTAAGGTCGCAGTATAAGCTAGGGGGGCTGCTAAGCAGACAGCCGCAAAGGTCAGCAGCTCATTGGCAATCGCTCTCTGCTTGCGGTAGAACACTGCAATAGTATCGACTAACAAAGTTGAGATCGCACTCAGATACAGCCACAGCAGAACAGGGACCTGTATCGCCAGAATGCCACCCAGCCCCATGGCAATAGCCGTATAAATTCCACCCCATATCAGGAACCGAGGTTTCCAACTGCGCCGCTGTTTAATCTGCAACACCAGAGGGTGCTCAGCCTGAAAGCCAGTAAAAGCACAAACTAGGGCAAGGGTTGTCGCTAAGGTCCACTGCTGGGCAGCAGCAGCACCTGTCAGGAAAGAGACAATCAACACGACATAAACGCCATGCTCCGATGAGAAAGTGGGGTGATACCAAGCTGAGAGATGGGACGTCGATTTGGGATCTAGCTGCACAGTCTTAGATTGATGAGAATCAGAGACTGTCATATTAGTCCTCCTAGGCGAATTCCGCTCCCCAGAATCACGAACAAAACGGCCAAGGTGGTTACACCCACAATGTGATACGCCAAGGAATTCATTGTTTCTTTAGTGAGCTTCGGAATGATGAAAAAGCGGGCATGAATGGCTAGCGCCAGCGTGCTTACGAGCAGGCCCAGCTTAATTGCAATATATCTAGAAAGATAGGAGTCAAAAGCTAAAAAAGTCTGGAAGCCAGGGAAATAAATCCAGGTCAGCCATAGCCCTGTAGTTACTTGAAGCAGCAATGCCAACAGGCCAAAGTTCTCAAAGTGTTCTTCAAAAGCATGAATACGATCTGGATCCCGGTTTTTCAACGCTTGAGGTAGAACCGTAATGGCAAGTACCAGATGGCCTCCTGACCATACTGTTGCACCTAGAGTGTGCAGAATAACCAGGATTTTGAACAGCATAAGAGATGTTTGATCCGCGATAACAGTTAAGGAAGTACTGGGGTATCCTCTACACTCAAGACTGGGGAAGCATGAGGGCTGAGAAGGTCCTGAAGCGCACCAGGTTTTTGGCAGGCTGCCATGGTTTTGACATGTTCCATTTCATCATCGCGAATGGCCACAAATACGTCGTAGAGCGAATCGATCTGAGGACGGCGTTCTTCGTCTCTGCGTGCCGTCTGGAACTCATCAAACATATATAAATCGCCATCACGGTAGTACTGCACAGCAATTTCAGGGGCAGATTGAGTCTTAAGCGTATCGGCTTCTAGCTTGAGAAACTTGTCATAGGAGGCATAGGCATGTTCTTCTACAAGTTCCATAAAACGATAGGCTGAGCGAGGTGAGACGAGGTACAGCCCTGCAATCACCCAGTAATAAATCATGGCCGTAGTTTTTGCCAATAGGCGATCACCCCAAAAGTTTGCACCCCCTAGAGATTCCATAATCAACAGGTGGTGAAGTTCATTCCAAGATTCTGAAAAATGAATCTTTAGCCAGTCTGCCTTACGCCACAAGCCCAAGGTTTCATAGAAGTGCAACACTGACAGATAGGAAAAGTAGGGAACACGAGCTACAGTCTCAAGCACGTAAAACCGTGGATAGGGTCGATTGGCGTAGACCTTATTAATCACGAGCACCAAAATACCAACTAAAAGACGAATCATTGCAATAAACCTCTAAGCAGCAAATAAATTAAAATCCCAGAACTCATACGTCATCCTGAGACTTGAAATCGAAATAGTCAACGAACCTCTGTGGCTAAGTCCGTTGGCTGTGATTGAGTGGGTTGCCTGAATATAGCAACAATCGCCCGTCCTACACTAAACACCAGCACTAGAGCACCGACAGAAAAGATAATGTCGCCTGGAATCCGCAACCAGACCGTCCATCGCATCCAGGGAGAACTAATGACCTCGGCACTGCGAGCATACCAAGTGCCATGATTCACGGACTGCACCAATTGATAAAAGCCGTTGGGAATCAAGCCACAGACCATCATGATCCCCAAGCCGCCATTAATCCACCAGAACGAAAAGTTAAAATTCTGCTCATCCCAAGCGGAGTCGGGGGTGATTTCTCGCAGCGCAAATAGCATGAGTGCAATCGCCAATGAGCCATACACACCGTACAGTGCTGAGTGCGCATGAATCGGAGTAGTGTTCAATCCCTGAGAGTAATAGAGCACGATGGGCGGGTTGATTAAAAAGCCAAATACACCTGCACCAACAAGATTCCAGAAACAAGTGGCTAAAAAGAATTTGAGCGGTAGTCGGTAAAACCCTTGAGCTTCCTGGGATAGCTTCAATGATTTCACGACTTCAAACCCAATCAAGGTGAGAGGCACGACTTCTAATGCGGAAGCAACCGAACCCATTGCTGCAATAAAGACGGGCGTTCCCGAAAAGTAAAGATGATGGAGAGTGCCAATCACACCACTACCAAGATAGAGAATCGTGGTTAGATAGGTGGCCCGTAAGGCTGTAGACCGCTTTAAAAAGCCTAGCTCACTACATAGGTAGGCGATTGCCACAGTCGCAAATACTTCAAAAAAACCTTCTACCCATAAATGCACAACCCACCAGCGCCAATACTCAGCAATACTGAGGGGGGTATGGTTGGTATACATCAAGCCTGCAGAGTAAAAAAGCGGAATAGTAATCGCACTGTAGAGAAAGAAATGATTTAGCCCCGTCTTGCTACCCTCAGCCTGTAAGGCGGGTTTGAGCGCCCGAAACATCAGCCATAGCCAAAAAACCATGCCACCAATCAGCAATAACTGCCAAAGCCGACCTAGTTCCACATATTCATAGCCCTGATGTCCGAACCAAAAGCTTTTATCCCCTAGCAAACCTTGAACACCAGCCCAGGAACCAATCAGCGAACCCACTACTACGATCGTTAGGGCTACCAGTAACCCACCATTACCCCAAGCTTGGAACTTGGGTTCATGCTTACCAAAGCGTGGTCCAAAGTATAGCCCCGCTGCTAGCCAGCAGGTCGCGATCCAAAATACCGCGAGCTGCAAATGCCAGGTGCGCGACGCAGCATAGGGTAAATACTGCTGAATCGGTACCCCGTAAAAACCATCCCCTTCTACCGCATAATGTGCCGTCACCATTCCCATCAGAATCTGAACTAAAAAGAGCGTCATTGCCACTCCAAAAAAGAGAGTAGTAACTTTCTGGCTAGGAGTAGCGATCCGAATGGCAGGCCGGGTAGTTACGGGTTGCACGTCTTCGGCATCTTCTTGGGTGATGTAGATAAAAAGGAAAAAGGCGATCGCTGCAATTAACACAATCACCGAGACAATCGACCAGATCAGGAACTGAGCGGGGGCTTGGTTACTAATGAGATCGTCATGGGGAAAGTTGGCCGTATAGGAAAAGGGAGCGTTGGGGCGATTGGCCGAGGCAGCCCAGGCCGTCCAAGTGAAGAAAGAAGTCACATCCCGAATTTGGCCACCATCCGTAAACCAACCCCTGGGAATTGAATGCACTGCTGAGCCTTGGGATAGTAGAGTTTGATAGTCAGCAAAAACTGTCTGGAGTCCCTGGGTCTGTGCGGCTGTTAGAGTCAATGCCTGTGTCTCTGGCCCATAGCGGTTGGCTTTAAAGTCCTGCTGTACCTGAGTTTGCAGAATCGCTCGTTCTACGGCAGGCAGTGCCTCTAAATCCGTCTGTGAAAAGTTTGGATTGTTGTTGTAGATTACGCCTGCTGTCGCTAACCCCCAACGATGGAGGACATCTGCTGTCCAGTCTGGTGCGAGGTAACTACCATGTCCCCAGATGCTGCCAATATGTTGTCCACCTCTTGCCAGATAGGCTTCTTGACCTGCTTGAATATTAGCCTGAGTCAGAATGACTTCTTGCTGAGGTGAAACGATAGTCATGGGGATGGGAGGCGCATTTTTATAAATAGCAGCCCCGGCAGAGAGCAAAACCGTAAAGGTGACAATACAGATCAACGCTAGCCATGCCGGTAATCCAACTCGTTGAGGATGCTTTCCGGTCGCAACTGTACTCTCGAAAGTGGGATTAGCCATTCTTGCAAAATAGATAAGTTCAAACTGATATCTGGAGGTAAGCAAACAGTGCCACAGAGACGATCACTAATCGCGATAACACTTGCATCAGCCCTCCTTAGCCTAGGAGAGGCTACAGTAAAAATGCTTTGACTTATGTCAAAAAATATCTTGAAAGATTCTTAATTTTGCGAACCCGATGAAGTACAGCCTGTTCGAAATAACCCAATGAAATCCTTAAGATAAGGAGAGGCCAAGCTGGATAAAAAATACTCTGGGGTAATGAATGGACGAATCGCAACTCAGTCGGTGGTTATCATCGACCCTTATTTTCCAAGAACTCTCTTGCTCACAGCTCCTGGCTTTAACCCAAATCGCTCAATTTCAAGTCTTCAAAAAAGGTGAACTCATTTTTAAGCAAGGACGACCGGCTACTAGGTTCTTTGTGATTAAAACAGGAAGAGTCAAAGTCTTTAAAATTTCTGTGAATGGTAGAGAGCAAATTCTGAATATCTTTGATGAGGGGGAAAATTTTGCTGAAGTGGCAGCGATAGATGGACTAGAGTTTCCTGCATCTGCAACCGCATTAGATCCGACAACAGTTGTCTTTTTCACTCGGACAGAATTTTTGGCATTGCTGCATCAATATCCCGACATCGCCATCCATATCCTCAGTAGTTTGGCGAGACATACACGACATTTAGTTCAGGTCATCGAAGACCTCTCCTTTAAAGATGTGCCGCAGCGCCTGGCATCTCACTTACTGAATTTGAGCAGCTATCAGACGGTCACTCCGTTGACTCAACAAGCAAATGTAGTCATGCTAAATTTAAGCAAACATCAGCTAGCAGCGGCTTTAGGTACGATACCGGCTACCCTCTCGCGGGCATTCTATCGCCTCAGCACTGACGACATCATTGCAGTCAAAGGAATGCAAATTGAGATCTTGGATCACGACCGCCTCCTAGCGTTAAGTCAACTATCGAAATCTCAACCATCTCTAGACCAATGTCACTGACTTAAGAAAGTAGAAAAGGGCTGCAAGTCTTGATAGATATAGAATCAAGACTTGCAATCCATCAATAATCTGCCTTCTACTATGTCTCAGTCAGCCGAAATTCTCAAGCATCAGTTTTCCCAAAGCCTGGGATTGCCCTGGACGGATATTCTTCCCGCTTCAAGGCTGACCGACATCCTAGCAGAAGAATCAATCTCCTATCGTAACCGTGTGTATACGCCCATCGTTACGTTGTGGGCCATGCTCTACCAAGCATTATCTGCAGACAAAAGCTTGCGTAACACAGTCAAATGCATCACCATCTGGCTCACTGCCGCAGGAATCCAACCCCCATCATCAGATACAGGAGCCTACAGTAAAGCCCGAGGAAGATTACCTGAGTCCCTGCTGCAACGGTTAATTCCCGAAACTGCTAATCACATAGAGCAAAGCATTCCCCAAGAACACCACTGGTGTAATCGAACAGTGAAAGTCTATGACGGCACGACAGTGCTGATGGCTGATAGTGCGGCGAACCAAGGGGAGTATCCTCAACATGGCAATCAGGCTCCTGGCTGTGGATTCCCCATTGCCCGTTTAGTGGTGTTTTTTTGCTTAATCACAGGGGCAGTGGTCTCAGCCTGCATTGCCCCCTGGAGCATGAGTGAAATCGTCATCAGTCGGCTGCTTTATGAGGATCTGGAGGTTGATGATGTGGCCATAGCAGATCAAGCCTATGGCAGCTATGTTGATCTAGCCCTGATTCAACAACAAGGAGCCGATGGGGTTTTACGTAAACATCATGCCCGTCATACAGACTTCCGTAAAGGCCGTAAGAACGGGATAGGAGACCACCAAGTTCAATGGCAAAAGCCCACACGGTGTCCCGCCCACATGAGTGCAACGGAGTTTGCAGAGATTCCCAAAACGTTGACAGTCAGGGAGGTATCGCTACGTCTATCGCGTCGAGGCTTTCGAGACCAGTTCATTATCGTCGTCACGACCTTACTGGATGCTCAGCGCTATAGTGCTAAACAATTGACTCGCTTGTACGGATGGCGATGGCAGGCGGCTGAAGTCAATTTGAGACACCTCAAAACCACCTTAAAGATGGAAATGCTCACGGCAAAGACACCTGAAATGGTGCGCAAGGATATTTGGTCTCATTTGCTAGGCTACAACTTATTGAGAAGTCTCATGGAACAGGCTGCCCCATGGGCAGAATATGACCGCTCTCGACTCTCTTTACAAGGGGCTCGACAACACTTTAATCAGATGCTGGTTTTGTTAGCAACGGCGACACAAGCTATACGTCAACGGTTGTATGCTCATCTGCTTGAAAATATTGCTACTGACCTTCTGCCTGTTCGACCCCATCGACTCGAACCCAGGGTCGTTAAACGAAGACCTAAGCCCTTCCCCAGAATGCGACAACCGCGCTCTGTCCTCAAAGCCAATCTGGCTGCTTGATTAAGCTTATCTCAGTGCCATTGATCTCTAGACTGAATGTAACGCCTAGATTCAAATCCTTTTCTCAAAAACCAAGATGACAGCAGATGTTTGGCTACTACGGTCTATTATTTGGCAAAATTTTGACCATTGCCTATGGCATTCTTAACTCGGTAATATACGCTTGAATATGGAAGCTCCACTCACAAAGCAATCAATGGAACCGACCCAAAATCCGAAAGTTGATAAACTCCTCAAAAAATATGCCGCTGGGGAACGCAACTTTAGAGAAATAGATTTAAGTCAGTCTGACCTCAGTGGAATTAACTTAAAGGGAGCAGATCTTAGTTATGCTGATCTCCGTGAGACAAATTTAAACAATGCCAATTTGAGGGGAACGGATCTTAGTTATGCCAGTTTGAGTGAAGCAGATTTGACACAAGCAGATCTACGCGGATCCAGCCTTTTTGGTGTCGACTTGAGAAGCACGACCTTAACAGATATTAGCCTCACTGAGGCTGATTATGATAAGACCACTCACTTCCCAGCTGGCTTTGACCCTAATGCGTCTTGAACCAAACAGGGCTAGCCCCTTGTCTTTGAGTCAATAGGTTAGTAAGATTCTGCCAATCTTCTTGTTCAGTGTCACCTTATGAAGCTTTTTTGTGTAGCGTTGAATCGCATCTCTGCTGTGCGATTGCCTCGCATTCCCCAGATCTTTGCTACCGTTGATGGCCAACATTCTATGGTACGTGCATCACTCACCGTCATGGCAACAGCATTGCTCAGTTGTGTAATCACCCCTCAATGGGTCTCAGCTGAAACCGTTCTTGAAAAGGTTGATCGTACAGGTACATTAACTGCGGGCACCAATCAAGCAGCTTTCCCCTTTGCCTTTACCAACGAGCAGGGACAACTGCAAGGGTATTCGGTAGACATGCTAAAGCTCATTCAAACACAGCTTTCAGAAGAATTGGGGAAGCCGATTGAGCTGAAGCTCTTGGCCCTAACCCCCGAAGCCAGGGTAAGCGCAAGAAAATCAAGCCTCTGAAAGGCTAGACTGTAAAGGAATAGAAGCGCCTAGAACCTTGAGCATATACGCTTCATCCATGCTCGCCCGTTTTAGTTTTTGACGGGTACTTTTCTTAAAGGACGTTTCTTGATTGAGAAGGTTGATGCTCCAGCGTCTCAGGATGGCCATGTTTTCCGGCGCATGTCCTGTGCGAATGCGGCTAGCATCTTCGCTAAAGGTCACGTCTAAGACCCAGTGGAGTTGGTTCTCAATCGACCAATGCTGGCGGATGGCTTTGCCCAACTGCTGAGCATTTGGCGGTAGAGAACTGATATAAAACATCACCTCATAGGTGGTTTTGTTCCACAGATGTCGGGTCCGAGCGACCTTGACGATGGTTTGCAAGCCCTTCCACTGCGCCTGCTTGTACAGAGGACCCATCTGTTGAAGGGACACGGCCCAAACTTGTCGTTTCTCGCGACGATGGTGCCCTGCTTCCACCCGCGCATCATAGCTGTGCTCAATGCACTTAAACTCATTCGCCTCAGCCGTTTCAAACCATTGCTCAACCTGCTCAAACAGCGTGGGATGATTCTCCTTGAGGGCCAGCACATAGTCAGCCTCTTTAGCTTGAATGTGGCGGGCAATCTCGTGCTGAGTTCCCATTGCATCAATGGTAATAATGCACCCGGCAATGTCTAATAGCTCTAGCAGTGCTGGAATAGCGGTAATTTCGTTACTCTTGTCTGCAACTTTGACCTGTCCTAGAAATAACCGATACTCACTGGCCCAAGCACTGACCAGATGCAATGCGGATTGGTCTTGATTGCGATCATAGGAACCTCTGAGTTGTTTGCCGTCAATCGGTATCACTTGAGCGCCGAGGGTTGTCACTACCTGATCCAACCAGTGATTGAAACTCCGCTCAAAAGCGGAGGGGCAAATACGCTCAAACACTCGTCGATAGGTTTCTGCTGTCGGTATCCCGGACGGTAAGCTCAGAAAACTCGACAACCAATCCTGATGGCTCAGACCATAGGTTTCAATGTCTTCCCACCCTTGTGCTCCACCTAAACTTGCCAATAGTCCAATCACGACGATGCTGACAAACGGATGCTGGACACCTTGGCCTCCACGTGGATCAGGCAAATCTTCAAAACACTCGGACAATTGTTGATAAGCCTGATCGCAATCACTGGCAGGCAGGAGTGACGAGGATGAGTCAGTGGAAGCTGGTGAGGAAGGAGGCTTGCTGAATCCTGTAGCCATGGGGAAACCCTTTTAACAGAATGGAGTTCCATAGCATATTACAGCTTCATTTTTCTTGCGCTGCCCCTGGCGAATGGTGATGAGTTTATTATCTGACATGCTTGAAAATATAATGAGTGTTTTTGGTAAGAACCGCGAAAGGCTAATCAGCGGTTTGGAATACTTCAATTTTCACTAGACTCACTGTACAGATTATTGAAAGCACATTAAGACGATAATTGATTCTTTCGAAATAATTCGCCAATAGTGTCTCCCCTTCAATGACCCCAAACCAGCATCACTCTCTCCCGCTCCAACCACCCCCCGATCATCTCTTCAATCCGCTCCATCGTCTCGCCAGGACGCAGCTCAATCACTTGCCAAATATCGAACGTGTCCTCAATCTCAACGGCGCACTCCCAGCAAAATTCAGGAGTAGAAAAAACATCCCTCACAAAAGGCTTCCCTGTTCCCGCTACCGTAATCCAGTCTTGCCTAGAGATGTTTTCAGAAACAACCAGGTGTTCTAGCTGACCTGCTGATCAGCCAAAATTTGTGATTGATCATATTTCAGTGCATAACCTACACCACGAATCGTATGAATCATCACTGATTCTCCTAGATTCTCTTTGAGTTTATGACGCAAACGTGACATGTGAACCTCGACTGTTCGCGTATCAACTATGGACTCTTCACCATATCCCCATACTTTCTGTAAAAGCTCCTGACGAGAAACAGCTTCTCCAAGTCGGCTAGCCAATAGTTCCAATAAACTAAATTCCATCTGGGTGAAGAAGAGACGTGCTCGGTCGTGGTAAATCTGCCGTTTATTTCTATCAATGTAGAGTGAGCCAATCTCAATCACACCAGGGATTTGATACTTCGATATTTTTACAGCATCCAGTCTGCGGAGAATAACCCGAACACGAGATTCTAGTTCTTTAGGTGAAAAGGGCTTGACCATATAATCATCAGCACCCATTTCTAAGCCAGTAATACGATCTGCTGTCCCTGACAGAGCGGTCAGCATAATAATCGGAATTCTCGATATTTTGCGGACGGCTTGACAAACACCATAACCATCCAGTTTCGGCATCATCACATCTAGTACAATCAAGTCGGGATCTTGATGCTCAAAAACTTCTAGTGCTTCTATGCCATCAGCAGCAGTGAAGACCTTATAGCCCACCATAGTTAGCCGGGTTGATAATATTCGTCGAACCGAAGTTTCATCATCAACGACTAAAATTGAATGCTGTTGGTGACTAGGATTATTCATGGATTCAAACTTTGCCGTATGAAAACCTTAAGAAAGAATTCAATATACTGATCAGAATTAACTTTCTAAATCTATAAAAATGAGAGCATTTTGTATATTCTTAATATCTTGAAGGAGTGCCAATAATAACTAGTTTGAAAGCATCTACTTAGAACTTATTTCTTAGATGCTTACCTCCCCTAAAAGCAAGTAGTTCTTGAAGCTATAGCAGGCAAAATGTACCTGCTTAGAATTCATAATTGCATCCGTACAGTTGATAGAATTCCTTTTAGTATAGATAGAACTATGTAAACAATCAAATCATTTGTGATTTATTTCTATCTATATATCAACTAGGCTCTTAGGCTTCTCAGACATGATTGAAGCATACCCAGTGACCTCATAACCGATTTATGATCCCTATCTACTGTAGTTTTCCATCGAACTCAATGATTACTGGATCGACACTTTACCTAACTATCGATCATGAGTTTTAAGCCATGGACTGGGCAGACAGGAATTTCGTCTTCTCGATTCTTGCGATACCAATCTTGATGGCATTTTTCGACGGGACAGACATACCGGGGACTTTCAACAGAATTTTTGATCCCTGGAAGAGGATAATAAATTCTGAGGGCTTTAAGAATATCCTCAGCAGGATATTGTTCTTCTAGATATAATCTGATCCAATCACGGGTGGGTTCATTCTCAGCTAAAAGGCTGGAGAGCTGTGTATGGCTCCCTTGTTGGAGTGAAGACTCAGATAGTAGTCCCTCTAACTGTCTTTCTATTCGTTGTGCAGCCGGAGCATCAAGGAGTTCTGCAATATAGGGTTGGATTGCCTTAGCTGCTGTACAGATGTCATCGGGTGAATATTTCATCATTCGCTATGCTCGACTATTAGTTGAATCTTTTAGATAGCCCCAAATCTTACAATAGCTTCTTATTCGGTAATCTATTACTTGGTAACCCTCAACCCCAAACACTCGCCACCCTCTCCCGCTCCAACCCCAGCCGCACCATCTCCTCAATCCGCTCCAACAATTACAGACCAGTAAACACATCTAGAGTTTCTTCGATTCCCCGCATATGGCTCGAAACATTGAAATCAAGGCCCGCATCCACAACATTGAAACCATCACCAAACTGGTAGCTCAATTTGCCGATCAAGGACCCATCGAGATTGTGCAAGACGATACCTTTTTCCAGTGTGAGAATGGCAGGCTAAAGCTTCGATCACTATCCAAAACTGAAGGAAAGCTGATCTTCTACCGTCGCCAAGATCAACCCGGTCCAAAAGAATCCTTTTACCTGATCTCACCCACTTCATCGCCAGACAGCTTACGTGAAGCGCTGACGTTGGCCTATGGTCAAGCTGGTCGTGTCCGCAAGGTGCGAACCTTATTTCTCGTTGGTAGAACCCGCGTTCATCTGGATAAGGTTGAAGGGTTAGGTCATTTTCTTGAACTGGAAGTGATACTTGCAGAAGGTGAGTTACCAGAGACGGGGATTGAAGAAGCTCACCTGCTCATGGATAAGCTTGGGATCGAACAGTCTCAACTTATAGATAGAGCCTATGTCGATCTACTGATCGTTTAAGTTGTCTACCCTCGGCTTTCTCCTGACCTGGGTACAAGACCCTCACTTGCTGTTCAGCTCTGTGGATAGCTCGGCTCCTGGCGCTATCTAGGAGGTCGATCAGAGCGTCTTCGGGGTCTTCGTTGGAATAAAGGTAGGCGAGGAATCCAAGGTTCAGGAGTGAGGTGGATGGTCAGGCTGGAGGTTGGCTGAGGAGTGGGCATAGATAGAAATTGAAGAATAACCTAATCAAATAATCCATCTACTTTTTGTCGAAAAGCAATCAGAGCATGAGAGCCACGGTACTGCTTCAGCTCTTCGAGTAATTGATCTGATACCTCTGAAGATACAATCGTTTTCACTTGAATATTGGTATTAAATCCTGCAATATCCCCCATCCGCTGACCATGACTCCCTGCTCCCTGGGCTGGAATGATGGTGTACCCAGAGGCATCTAATGTATTGAGTAAATGGATCAGACGATGCTGTAATACCGCTTCACAAATAACGGTGACCAAAATACCTTGGTTTATTGAAGAAGAAGACATGGGAACTCCAAATGAGTTGTGTTCAGCTAAAATCTCTGATACAGCACTTTCACCACAAATATTTACGTCATGACTATCTGGCTGGAGACCCTTGATCATGGCATCTTCAAATCCTACCCTCCAATTCTGAGATCTCTATGAAGATTGCTTTTACTCTCAAAAGAAGAAATAGGGATCGGGTAGCATAATCATGACTAATCTTGGATATCACCTCATGTCGATTTACGTTGGTAACCTCTCTTATGACGTTACAGAGCAAGACCTAAATACCGCTTTTGCCGAATATGGAACCGTAAAAAGTGCCAAGCTTCCCACTGACCGAGAAACAGGACGCAAACGTGGATTTGCCTTTGTCGAAATGGGTGATGATGCTGAGGAAGCCAAAGCTATTGAAGAACTTGACGGTGCTGAATGGATGGGACGTACCCTGAAAGTGAATAAAGCAAAGCCCCGTGAGAATAGAGGTGGTGGTGGTGGTAACCGCTGGTAGAGCTAATTTGAAGTAAGGGGATTAGCGCTCATAGCTCAATCGTTTTAGGGCTATGAGATTACCTGATCAGATTTCTCTGCTTCACTCATAACAGCTTCCACACCCACCACCGTGACCATGACTCCTTTTCGCTGACACTCAAAACGATAGAGTTTTCTATCCTCCAACTTCTCCAAGCACTCCTTACTAATCGGCCATAAACAAACTAAGCTGCGATTTCCCGCCATTTAGTATAAGTGTACTTATTATATCTACCAATTTTGGTCATCACAGCGATCAGATGTTGGATCTATTTTTAGTAGAGTCAGATTATTGAAAATTTCTGAAAAGCTATCTATGTATAAGTTATGAGTGTAGTTGGCGTCTTATCACAGCCTTGATCGTTTACGGCCAATCTGAGCGAATAGATAGATCAGGTAGATGGGCTTGATCATTTGCCGACTCCTCCATGCCCTAGGAGATTGTCAAAGGTTTCAGGGGGTAGACGCGATTCCTTCAACGCATTCTCAACAAATTCCTGAACCGTTTGATCCTTTCCACGACGCCCTCGTAACAGTTTTGCCAATGAGTGAGTTTGTCCAAATTGAGGTTTGCTGGAGTTAATTTGCTTCAGTCTCTCTGCCTGGTATAAGCCTTGAAGGAGATAGTTAGCGATCCCATAGTTATCGAGGCTAGATCGCTCGATCAGTTGCTTCTCTGTCGGCGTCTCAATCGTTGCCTTAGCCTGGGGGGTCTTCGGTGCGCGGATCAGGGGCAATGGCTCAGACGGAGGTTCTTCAGCCTTGTCTTCAGACGTTGGCTCAACTGGATCGGGACCGTCAGAGTCTTCTGTCTCTTCAGGTGCAGGCTTAGACTCTTTAACTGGCTTGGATTCTTCGACTGGTTTGGATGCAACACCTCCCGATGAAAAAGCGTTGCTAAACTCACTAGAAACCTTTAATTTCTTAGGTTTCTTGCCTTTCTTCTCTTTTTTGATCTGCTTGTCGAGCCTAGTTGGAGGAGAAAAGACGTTTGTGGCCATGACGGGCTGAACGGGCTGAGGTTGGGCAGCTTTAATGGAGGGTGACCCATCAATAGCAGTACTAAAACGACTCGGAATACCTTTGGTCTTCTTTAGGAGGAATGTTTTGGTTTTCTCCTTACCGCCAACCCGGTAGATCACTGTTAACGTGGTGCTATTATCGATATCGCCTTTAGGCTTTAAATTGACAAAAATAAACTTCGCGCTAGGGATTTTAGGGCGTTCTCCAAAATCAAACGCATCGAAGGCTCCAGGCCAAGCTTCTACAACGACAGCATCTTCATTATTGAAGTAAAAAGTGTGCCCATGCTTTGGAGCAACTTCAATAGTCGGAAAATCTTGGGATTGGGCTTGGACTATCCCAGGAACTGTAGCTATCAGTAATGCGAGAGGGATGGCTTTGTACATGTCAATAACTCGAAATAAACGACGAGAAATAATTAGTCAACAAATGAGATGACAAAGACAAAAGAACTAGAAAAAAATACTAGTTTCTCAGCCTATGCAATCATTTCAAATATCTAAACTCCTTGCAAAAAGCTACTTAAACAAGAAAAACTTAATTTCTTGAAAATGGTCTAATTGAATTTCGATATTCAATTTTTAGCTTGAATTTATTAGCCAAAATCAGATCAAATCTCCCTACAGAAAGCGTAGGAAAAACCTTCAGTCTGACTTTCTTCTTTCGGGAATGAACTCTGGTTTCTCCCCGACATCGATGCTGCTCACGTCCACGAGTCGATCTAGGCCAATTCTCCATGCGTTGAGCCCTACCTTTCGGCCCATCCCTTAACCCTCCTGAGTCAATGTGATGGTGAAGGATTTCAGCATGGACTTGTTCGGGGATTGCTGACTGAGATGCTGACTTTGAGAATGAGTCATACCAATCAGCACCTAAGAGTGTAATTTTGATTATTTGCTAAGCCAATTCAGTATTGGGTTGCACGAATTTGAGAGTTACACTTTCAGGTACAACTTGGTATCAGTATTTTTTTTAAGGGGATGAAAGGGAAGATGTAAGGGAATTAGAAAACGATTGAAACACTTCTGAAATTGGCGCTTCAGGCTTTTACAGCAGAACTCAGTCGCAAGCAAAACTTTGGCAAACACATAATGCTGCCATCGTTGAGGTACTGGGGCCGACTCTACTACTGGCTCATCAATTCCACCGACGAGCCACCCTTTAAGCTTCTCCAATGCTGCT
This sequence comes from Acaryochloris marina S15, assembly GCF_018336915.1. Lineage (GTDB taxonomy): Bacteria > Cyanobacteriota > Cyanobacteriia > Thermosynechococcales > Thermosynechococcaceae > Acaryochloris > Acaryochloris marina_A. The sequence goes on from NZ_CP064926.1 coordinate 45,453, forward strand.
TTGCAGATTTGCTGGATTCTTTGGCTAGTTAAACTGAAAAACCCACCAATATCCTTAAAGGTCCATCCTTCCAAAAATCGAAGACGAATCACTTCTTGTTGCCGTGGATTCAGACGCTGGACCAAGTTCTTTAGTTCGGGAGATAAAGGTAGATCGCTACCCTCACAAGACTCATCGGCCTGTAGGTCCAGTAACTCTGTATGCCCCTCTGCTCCAATACCTACGTTTAAGGAGGTGGGTTGCGAAATTGACTGGAGTTCAAGAATGCGTTTTTCACGAAGTTGAGTATATTCCGCTATTTCAGAAACAGTCGCCTCTTGGCCTAACACTCTTTGGGCTTTTCTGAGTTTCGCCAGCTGCTCATGGGCTGACTTAGGGATGCGGATAGTATCGGTCTGAAATAGTGATTCACTCTGAAATTTGCGAATCCAAAATTGTCCGTAGGTGCGTATGTTCGATTGCTGCTCAGGATCCCAACGATCTATCGCCTCGTTCAGACCGATGACGCCTGCTGACAACAGCTCATCATCTTCCAAACCTCTGCCAGAAGAACGACCTCCCACGGCGCTGATCCAAGCAAGGTTAGCAGAGATAATCTGTTGACGTGCCTCGTGGTCACCCTGCTTGGCCCTCAGTATCAAAGCTGATTCTAATTCAGGGGATAGTCTAGAAGTGCGTTCAATAGCTGCACTCACGGAAGCATCAAAGCAAAGTCCTTGATGTAATTGATTTGAATACATGTCGCTCACCCTTTCCTGTCGTCGGAGAAGTGGCAGCGGTTCAACGGTGTTGTTGCAATAGAAATAGTGATCATCGTTTTCCAAACCCCTAATGAAGGTGCGGGAGTATGTAAGAAATCGGTATTTAATCGATCAGGTTTGAACAGCTTTCGCTGAACCATCCTCAAATTGGAATAGAGCTAGCTCTGTACTGAATATTCTTGGCAACTTAAAAGCCCTGTCTAATCGCAATCTAGCGATTCAGGAATTCATAGATGAAATGGGGGCAGAGGTAGAAATTACGGAAATCAGAGCCCCATCATTGCCAAGAGAAACTATGCAGCAGTATCAAATACTTCAGCTTGTGTTAGCCCCAAAGACCGTGGAGCTAATGGAGCAATCTCCAATCGCTGGTTAATAAACTGTCTTGCACCACTTTCCGCAAGATGGTGGTGCAACATCTGGGATTGGACGTAAGGCCCATAGAGAAGAATATTCACCTGATCTCTTATGGCATAACCATGCAATCGCAGTTCATAACTCACAAAAACATCAATACGATTGCTCAACGGTGGATGATCACAACCCAGCCTATACAGAGCTTCATAGGTATAAGTCAGTGCCATTGATAATAAACTTTGAACCTTACAAGCAGCTTGAAGGTATATATCTCGGTATTCCTGAACTACCGATGGATCTAGCTGAGCAGCACTTTGGGGGTCACTATCATCGCCAGGGGGGCAGGGTAAGCGCAAGAAAATCAAGCCTCTGAAAGGCTAGACTGTAAAGGAATAGAAGCGCCTAGAACTTTGAGCATATACGCTTCATCCATGCTCGCCCGTTTTAGTTTTTGACGGGTACTTTTCTTAAAGGACGTTTCTTGATTGAGAAGGTTGATGCTCCAGCGCCTCAGGATGGCCATGTTTTCCGGTGCATGTCCTGTGCGAATGCGGCTAGCATCTTCGCCAAAGGTCACATCTAAGACCCAGTGGAGTTGGTTCTCAATCGACCAATGCTGGCGGATGGCTTTGCCCAACTGCTGAGCATTTGGCGGTAGAGAGCTGATATAAAACATCACCTCATAGGTGGTTTTGTTCCACAAGTGGCGGGTCCGAGCGACCTTGACGATGGTTTGCAAGCCCTTCCACTGCGCCTGCTTGTAGAGAGGACCCATCTGTTGAAGGGACACGGCCCAAACTTGTCGTTTCTCGCGACGATGGTGCCCTGCTTCCACCCGGGCATCATAGCTGTGCTCAATGCACTTAAACTCATTCGCTTCAGCCGTTTCAAACCATTGCTCAACCTGCTCAAACAGCGTGGGATGATTCTCCTTGAGGGCCAGCACATAGTCAGCCTCTTTAGCTTGAATGTGGCGGGCAATCTCGTGCTGAGTTCCCATTGCATCAATGGTAATAATGCACCCGGCAATGTCTAATAGCTCTAGCAGTGCTGGAATAGCGGTAATTTCGTTACTCTTGTCTGCAACTTTGACCTGTCCTAGAAATAACCGATACTCACTGGCCCAAGCACTGACCAGATGCAATGCGGATTGGTCTTGATTGCGATCATAGGAACCTCTGAGTTGTTTGCCGTCAATCGGTATCACTTGAGCGCCGAGGGTTGTCACTACCTGATCCAACCAGTGATTGAAACTCCGCTCAAAAGCGGAGGGGCAAATACGCTCAAACACTCGTCGATAGGTGTCTGCTGTCGGTATCCCGGACGGTAGCCTCAGAAAACTCGACAACCAATCTTGATGGCTTAGACCATAGGTTTCAATGTCTTCCCACCCTTGTGCGCCACCTAAACTTGCCAATAGTCCAATCACGACGATGCTGACAAACGGATGCTGGACACCTTGGCCTCCACGTGGATCAGGCAAATCTTCAAAACACTCGGACAATTGTTGATAAGCCTGATCGCAATCACTGGCAGGCAGGAGTGACGAGGATGAGTCAGTGGAAGCTGGTGAGGAAGGAGGCTTGCTGAATCCTGTAGCCATGGGGAAACCCTTTTAACAGAATGGAGTTCCAAAGCATATTACAGCTTCATTTTTCTTGCGCTGCCCCTGGCCAGGGGGGTTACCCGGAACAATATTTGTAGATACCATAGTAAGTACTCCTGTCAGGGAGTCAAGAATCACGGCTTGAACGTTTGCAAGATGGGCAGGCCGTGGTTTGCAATTTTAACTAGAAAATATTTCTGTAAAAAACAGAAATGAGCAGGACTCCTGTCAGGGAACCCTGTTAAGAATCAACTGTTTAAAAGACGATTCAGCAAAGGATTGCCCTTGCCTTTTTCTTTTAAAAATAGTAGAAGAACAGAACTTAAAAACTTTGGCCTTGAAACCTTAATTTAATTCACTTGCAAGTACTCTAACTCTATCCAGCGAAATACGTCAAAGCTAGCTGTTACAGTCGTTTACAATGAACAACACTATTCATGCTAGCCAGAACGACCCATTCCTTAAACAGCCTCCACGCTATGCTTTCCAGGATTAGGCAGCTTAGCGAATACAACAGTTCCAGCACCTTCCCAAGGCTATAGAGTCAATCACCTTACTGACTCTATAGCCTTTAATAATTTCTATAGAAGGTCAATGAAATGCTTATTCTCTAAAATATTGATTTTAAAGAATAAAAATCTATTCATTTGCCATCACTATCCCTTTCAATATCCATCGAGATTCCAAACAATCTATTCATCGATTTCAAGGTGAACACAGCAGCTATTTCTGCATAGGGTTGCCATTGTTCTTCTGTCAGTACCCAGTACTCTCCTTCTCTCCAGGAGTAGTCAGTGACTAGCCTGCATCGTTGAGCTGCTCGATACCAAGTATCAAATTCTTGTTGTTCACTTTGACGTACAATCCTTTCCTGTGTGGGTTCCTGAGTCTCAAGCAGTTTCAAGGGAAGCTGTTCTAAGTTCAGGTTTTGTGGGGATGGTTCTGGGACCAAACTCACAGGTTCAACTGGGGATTGCCTTCTTTGTTTCTTCCTCTGCTGGCGCAGCTGTACCACTTCCTGTTGTCGTCGCTGTTGCTGCTTGGCTTTACCAATTTTGTTCTGTAATCCCGGTGGTAAAGAGAGTTTCAACTGATCCCAATTTTGAATGGGAACGACCTTAGAATTTCCCCCCAAACCCCCCTGATCTGGGACTTCGGAATCTGTAAGCGCCACTTTCGCCACCCTTTGGCCTTTGAGGGCCAGGGTGACGGTGGCTTGGATCTTCATCGTTGTTATTACAAACCCTACATTTATATAGAGTTGTAAAAGATCCTTTAATATCAGTAGTTCCAGCTTTCGCTGGTTTACAAGGTAATGATTGTTTGACCCTTGTTGTGTAATTTCCCCTTCCTGTATGGGTTCTGGGGGTTTCTGAGGAGTTTCTTCAACTAAATGATGTGGATGCCATAATTCCTTGTTTGACCGTCTGTATAAGGTTTTCTGGCTACAGTGGGCTAGCTTTGAGATGGCTTGGGCACGAGCGGTAATTCCAGGGGGAAATTTATCGACTCGCTTCAGTTCTAAGACTGCTTTTTTGATCCGAGTTTGGGCGGCTTCTCGCTTGCTTTGGTGGTATCCGAAGTCTGCGGGAGCAATTTGTTTGTCGTGGTACTTGGCTTCTCTGGTGGGAGCTGTGCCGGTGGGCCAGTAATACCGCATGGCCCAGATTGCGACTTCATGACTACGACGCTCTATCTCATGCTGGTGGCGGCAATGCTCATAGAAGCCGGGGGTGTTCTGGGCAGTTTGGCATACGTATTCTGCTATCTGGTCTTCGGAGTCCATGCCCATAAATACACGGGCTTCGCAGGCGAGGATCTTTAGTTTCTCGTTGGTTTGGCCTGGGCCTGTCCAGCCTTGGGTTTTCTCTTCATGGATCCGCTCTTGCCAGGTGGCGAGGGAGCTGGCATGGCCTGATTTACGGACTTTGAAGTTCTGTTGTGCATCTGAGATCGCATGATGGAGACGCCCCATGTCCTGGCCATCGGCGCATAGCTCGAAGGCGTCAAGCCAATGTTCCAGGGACCAGGGTAGAGGAGTTAGATCGGCGTCGAGGGGATGGAAGCCGCTTCCAGGCTGCATGGGGAGTCGGAAGGCGGCAAAGAGACTAAAGCCTTTGCCTTTGGGTACATACCGTTTGGGGTTGGGGTAGAGTTCGCACTGCCCTCCATAGAACTTGATGCCGATGGCTTCTAGGTTGAGCTTGATGCAGTTGCTCAGCCAAAAGCTGCTGACGGTTTCAGGGAGGGGGAGGTATAGATGGAGTCCACTACTGTGGCTACTTTGGCAAAGGAGTGAGCGGCAAATACCAATGTCTTCTAGGGCATGGCGTATCTGAGGTAGCCATTGAGGATCGCTGGCTGGGTGATAGCGACTGTCTTTGTCGATGTCGAGGACGAGCCAACGGGTTTGGGCACTGGGCCTAACTCCGATCAGGCACTCAGGGTCTTGGTGATGACTCCACATCTCCACGGGGGAGAGGGGGAATTTCTTGATAGTTGCCCAATCTACTGGATCTCCTGGCTCTGGGGCAGAGGCAAAGATCCAGTCCCAACCGTTGGGGAATAAGGTAGCCAAATGCTTACCCACTGGATCAGCGGGTAAAGGGTCTTGTGGGCGTCGATGAGGTACACGAGATCTATCCTCGTGCCCCATATATGCGGGTTCCGCGTTCACGGCAACCTCCCTATAGGTGTGCGGCGATAGGGAAGCCACGCATAGATTTAAGACACGGTTGCCATTTAAGACAACTTAGGTTTAAAATCAAGGCACAACAAAGCCCAGGAAACCAAAACGCCAGTCGCCAAACAAGCTATAGGTTCCTGCCCTACCGAAAATGAAATAGGTACGACTTCCTCCCCTTCTGTTCTCAGTTGGGGTTTGGTCGTTTAAAGGGTTAGTTATCTCATATGTCACCTCCTCAATCTTTTTTAGTATTAGACTTTAAATACACTGAAACGCTTGATCGATCAAGCATTCAGGCAATTTAGTTGGGGAGACACACAGCCCAAAACGAGTGGGGAAGTGTCAAGAATTGTCTCTTAAGTTGGCACTTAAGCAAGATCTAGGACCGCGATAGCTGTTGCTACTGCTGATCACAGGGAAAACTAAGCGAAACTCAAATGGGGTTTGATAGCACAGGTCTCGTGGCTAGGAGCCAGGAATCAGGGACTGACTAAAAAAGATACCCTGGAATTAGAAAGTGCTTATCGTGATCCTACAACAAAATCTGAATGCCAGAAAGTCAAAACATAAAATTCGCAGTACCTGCTGAGTCAGGTAGAAATTGATAGCGACTGGGCGTATTTAGCGGATCGGGGATGCCTTAGTTTTCGGAATGGTCACCTCTGGGAATAAGGAGTCAAACCGTTCATTGACCCAGGCAATTCTCAAGATCAGTAAATGGTTGAAACCATCCTCACTCCAGCGCATGCCAACTCCCTTAAAGCGCTGCTGAATCAACCACTTGCATGCACTTTCAACCATTCCTGACCCGAGAGGAATCTGTTGCTGTTCAAAGTGCCGATAACGGATGTGGTTATGATGGCGTTGGAAATAAGCCTGCACCTGGAGCAACGTTGAAAAAGACTTTCCCGTTAACAGTTGTGAGTGAATCAATATCGTCAAGGACCGTAATACAAGTAGGTGTTGCCCGTGTCGCAATTGGTGTCGCCAGTGCCGGAACCAGGCTTGGGCTTGAGCAGAGCGGGCATCTCCAAACATCGCTTTAGTTGCTCGTGCCAGATGGCCTGCTGAATGAAAAAAGTCGAGGACTGCCACAGCACAATGAGAGAACAAGGTGCGATAGACTCGCCAGAAGCCTCGTCCCCCATCACTGAGCCAGATGACTTTTGGAGCAGATTCAAAGTCTTGTTTGTGAGCTTCGAGTTGAAGTAAAGGGATGAACTGGTCGATATCGCCCAATACTGCCACCAGTCTTCGACGCAGTAATTGGGGGACCTCCTTTTTAGCTCGGGTAACCCGTGTTCCCAGGCGAGCTAAGATGGCGACTTTGACTTCTCGCCACTGGATTTTTCCCTTGGGTGAGTTCGGGGTGGGGCGAAAGGGGACCATCACACCATCGGCGGCAATGGCCAAAGGTAGAGCAGATAACATCTCTGAAATCGCTTCACAAGGGGCCTGAGTCCCTGATGATTGAGCGTTGAGTTGAGCTTCTAATTCCTGCTGAGCTTTGTTACCCACGGATTGCACCCAGTTCCACAAACTGGATGGACTCACGGATAGACCACTCCACTGACCCAGCATCCAACTGGCCAGTTCATAGGGCATGAACAGACTCAACAAGCAGCCCAGACGCACCAGTTCTTCGCTGCTGTGCTGATAGGGGGCAATCCCAATGGCTTGATCCAGGGGAGTCAACAGACTGCCTGGACATCCTTTGGGACAACGGCCCACCCGTCGCTTTCAAGAGATAGTGCCTACCAGTGTCTGCATCTGACGAGATTCCCATCCCTTCGAATGTAAGCGGGTTCCGCAGGTAGTACATACAGGCCATACAAATACTGCTTTCGCGCGCCTTGAGAGTTCATCCTCCAGAAGACAGCGAGCTAGAAACAAGCCCATTTGCAGAACGATATAAACCATCTGACTCAGGCTGGTTGATACTTTGAGTGCTTCAGTTTGTTCTAGAAATTCGTCATGGGCTAGCACGGTTAGCAATTGCGATGGTAGGGTCATGATAGTTTTTTGGTTCGGGTACAGGATCTATTGTCCTTGACCCGTTTTTCTTTGAGCCATGCATCCCCGATCCTTTGCTTACGCCCATAGCGACTTTTTGATGCTATGTCACGTCTATATCGGTTTTTTTCAAAGGGTTTATAGTCGTAAATCTTTAGAAATATTCTGTATCCCTTTCGGTTCTAAGACCTAAGTTTTTTATCTGGTTAATATAAATATCCTAAATGCTAGGTCAAAAGCTAGGTCTGACTCTGGAATCTTAAAAATACTGAAGATTGTAGAAAAATAAAAAGCTATGTCAATGCTATGTCATGAGGATTTATTTTGAAATGCTAGGTCAAAAGCTAGGTCTTGGTCCAACAAAAACCTATAACTTCTTAAACGGCTGATTGGTAACAGACCATGCAATGAGGGCATCCGAGCAACGCAAGGGATCAGGTTCAGCACAGTAACAGGGGCATTCCAGTTCATCTATCAAGATAAAAAGAGATGGATCGATCAGGTTAATCATAACTACAGGATCGTTTGCATCTGTTGTCCCAGACAAGCAGTTTTCTGTAATCGCTCTTAATGTCTCTAAGTGAAAGTCCTCTCCATGCGATGTATAAAAAGACAAGGCATTCATAGCATTTTCAGGAATTGCAGGAGGCCATTGATCTCGTGATTCTAAAAAGACTAAAAACACTCCAATCTCAGGAGGCAAGAGTTTTTGAAATTTCATAGAAGGAGGATCGCCACAAAATAAATAATGTGACTTGCCAAGCTTCCAGACATCACCTTTGTTAACTTTCCCAGGTTGAGTTTCAGCGATTTTTGGAGTAGCTGTTTTCTTCTTTGTGCGTTTTCGTTTAGGTATTTTTCCCTCTTCCGACTGTGGTCTGTTTCGGATATTTGTTGTGTCCATCTCAAAAGTAGTGCCGCCTCTAATAGCCATTCGGGTATTAGGATCTATCTCATCTAGTCCATCACTATCTATCTGAGAATAGGTAGCAGACAACTCGCGTCTTACCGTTCCAACAAATTTACCGCTTACTCCGCAACGTCTTCCAATCTCTCGGTCACTCCACTTTTTCCATTCACGGTCGCGCACCAGTCTATTAACAGCACGTCTTTTATCTGCGTTCGTTCTTCTTAGGCCATGTGCTGCATTGGCCCCTACTGAGTGCAGAACGGCATCTCGCAGTTCTCCGGGAAAGACTTCCGCAGAAATTTCCTTCTCGTCAATGGCTTCTTTAGCCCGGACCCTATGAAATCCATCAGCTAACCAATAGTCCTTACCGTCATAGTAAATTACGACTGGGGGAAAAGTAGCTCCTTGCTTCATGTCCTCGGCATAGTCTGCTACCACCTCTTCGTAAAGCTTTGAGCGAGGCTGAGTTCCGCCATCCATGCGAATTTTAGCTATCTCAATTGATTCGATAGAAGATTCTGAGGATTCGCTCAGCGGCTTTGGAGAAGGCATTCAAGTCCTAGCGGTAGATGACAACATACCGTCATAAAAGCATCAAAGCCCATTAGCAACAAGCAATCCAGAAAATTACAATTATTGTATGAAGTTGCGTAAAGCACTATCAATTCACAGATGATTGTTGATTGATACGGTTATCAATCAACATATCAACCCATATTCTCAAAAAATAATCTGAGATTAACGGCCCAAAGGTGGTTGAGTCCATGTTGAGGGCAGAAACTAAGTCAAAATTCTTGGCTACCAATGGTTTTACATTGCTTTGTGGTTTCCCAATCTTATTCATCGCAACCACCATATTGTAGAGATCGGTCACTCTCTGCTCTCTTGACATATGCACATGGTTTGCATGGGTTCCACAATGAATAGCGATTTCTTCATCACTCCATTTTTGCCAGACTGGATGACCAATGAGTTTAAAGACATTCCTATCTAAATCAGCCTGTGTGAGCTTCAACTCACTTTCTGTACTGGCTTCCATAGCGTATAACACTGCATCTTGCTGATTCCCTTGCCAGACATCAGCTAAAATTTCTAATTCACCTATGGCTTTCTTGGCATGAAATCGATGAAAACCATCTACCAGCCAGCGTTTTGACCCATTGTAGAAAACGATTACAGGTGGAAATTTATCTCCTTGGCACATGGCTTCTGCATATTCTTCAACCACATGACTATGCACCTGGCAGCGTGGTTGGACCTCTTCATCAAGCGTGATCAAAGACAGTCTAATTATTTCCAAGTCCTGAAAACCATTGCTTGATAAGTCTCTCTTCATCCACAACTCCAAGGGCAAGGGAAAATCTGGGAGAATTCACAAAATACTCCGTTTTTCTATCAAAGCACAGCAGTTGAAAGTTCCATATACCCACATAGGATTTATTTACAGTTAAGGAATATTTGACTATGCGGTGGCCTAAAGAACGCTATGTGGATGCTAGGTAGATGCTAGGTTTACTCCCCCAACAAATGCTAGGTTAATGCTAGGTGCAAGTAAAGAATTCAATGAATTTTACTCAAGCGGCAAAGATCGTCAATAGCATCTCTATGCAAGAAAAAGGACGGAAGCAAACTGAAGCTGAAATCATTGCGCTGAAAGCAGCCTGGGACAAAATTGATTACGCATTAGCGATTAAAAATTCTAAAGCTAACTACAGCGAGAATTATATACGCAGTGATGCTGGTCGAAAGCTTTGGCTCATGCTGTCTGGGCATTTTGGTGAGAAGATTACCAAAATGTCTCTCAGAAGATACTTTGAGAGACATCCTGAACTCTTAGATCCTGACAAAAGGAATCGAAAAATCTTAGGAGGGTATCCTCCTGATATTGAAAATTTCTTAGGTCGTCAGAGTGAAGCAGAAGAACTCAAACAATGGTCGAAGACGATTCAATGTGTATGTATTGATGGGATTGCTGGGATTGGTAAGACCTGTTTAGCAGCAAAAGCGATAAACGCAATATTCCACCAGCCTTCCCAATTCGAACACTATATTTGGCTACCTGTCCATTACAAACCTAGCCTCAATGAATTACTGGACTCCCTAATAGAGCATTTGGGGGCTACAAAGGGAGAAGAAACTCAACTAAACCGTAGTTCTATACTCATCCAATATTTACAACGGCACAGATGCCTAATTGTATTGGAGGGCGTAAGCAAAGGATCGGGGATGCATGGCTCAAAGAAAAACGGGTCAAGGACAATAGATCCTGTACCCGAACCAAAAAACTATCATGACCCTACCATCGCAATTGCTAACCGTGCTAGCCCATGACGAATTTCTAGAACAAACTGAAGCACTCAAAGTATCAACCAGCCTGAGTCAGATGGTTTATATCGTTCTGCAAATGGGCTTGTTTCTAGCTCGCTGTCTTCTGGAGGATGAACTCTCAAGGCGCGCGAAAGCAGTATTTGTATGGCCTGTATGTACTACCTGCGGAACCCGCTTACATTCGAAGGGATGGGAATCTCGTCAGATGCAGACACTGGTAGGCACTATCTCTTGAAAGCGACGGGTGGGCCGTTGTCCCAAAGGATGTCCAGGCAGTCTGTTGACTCCCCTGGATCAAGCCATTGGGATTGCCCCCTATCAGCACAGCAGCGAAGAACTGGTGCGTCTGGGCTGCTTGTTGAGTCTGTTCATGCCCTATGAACTGGCCAGTTGGATGCTGGGTCAGTGGAGTGGTCTATCCGTGAGTCCATCCAGTTTGTGGAACTGGGTGCAATCCGTGGGTAACAAAGCTCAGCAGGAATTAGAAGCTCAACTCAACGCTCAATCATCAGGGACTCAGGCCCCTTGTGAAGCGATTTCAGAGATGTTATCTGCTCTACCTTTGGCCATTGCCGCCGATGGTGTGATGGTCCCCTTTCGCCCCACCCCGAACTCACCCAAGGGAAAAATCCAGTGGCGAGAAGTCAAAGTCGCCATCTTAGCTCGCCTGGGAACACGGGTTACCCGAGCTAAAAAGGAGGTCCCCCAATTACTGCGTCGAAGACTGGTGGCAGTATTGGGCGATATCGACCAGTTCATCCCTTTACTTCAACTCGAAGCTCACAAACAAGACTTTGAATCTGCTCCAAAAGTCATCTGGCTCAGTGATGGGGGACGAGGCTTCTGGCGAGTCTATCGCACCTTGTTCTCTCATTGTGCTGTGGCAGTCCTCGACTTTTTTCATTCAGCAGGCCATCTGGCACGAGCAACTAAAGCGATGTTTGGAGATGCCCGCTCTGCTCAAGCCCAAGCCTGGTTCCGGCACTGGCGACACCAATTGCGACACGGGCAACACCTACTTGTATTACGGTCCTTGACGATATTGATTCACTCACAACTGTTAACGGGAAAGTCTTTTTCAACGTTGCTCCAGGTGCAGGCTTATTTCCAACGCCATCATAACCACATCCGTTATCGGCACTTTGAACAGCAACAGATTCCTCTCGGGTCAGGAATGGTTGAAAGTGCATGCAAGTGGTTGATTCAGCAGCGCTTTAAGGGAGTTGGCATGCGCTGGAGTGAGGATGGTTTCAACCATTTACTGATCTTGAGAATTGCCTGGGTCAATGAACGGTTTGACTCCTTATTCCCAGAGGTGACCATTCCGAAAACTAAGGCATCCCCGATCCGCTAAATACGCCCTGTATTGGATGAAGTTGATTTAATGCTGCAGACGAATCAAGAGACCAGTGAATATGAGGTTTTCTTCAGGCGAATAATTGAGGAAAAACATCAAAGTTGCGTTTGGCTGACTGCTAATTGTTTTCCTGAAGGCTTATCCAACTACAAAAACATGGGTTTCCCGTTTGAAAGCTTGCACTTAGGCCCACTCCAAGCTAACGAAGTACAGAAGCTCGTTGAGTCACATGGAATTACATTTGATGCCGACTGGGAAAAGATGGTCCACACTTGTATGGGCAATCCACTTCTCCTGCATTCTGTTCTTAGAAAGGTCTCAAAGGTACTTGGAGGGCAGGCTGACTTAGTTAACCAAAAAACAAGTCTGGCACTAAACGAATTTGAGTACCTACTTAATAAACTATTTACCAATACCAATGATATTAAAGAATTAGAGATCATCGTACTTTGCACAATTGCATCTATTGATCGAACTCAAAGCGGTATATCGTTATTAGCATTAACTCAAAACATCCTAGAAAATCATCCAGATATATCTGAGCTGGATATATTCAATAGCCTTGAACGCCTTCAAAACCATAATTTACTGAGTCTTGTAACAGATACAGGATCAATAGAGATTGTGATGGTAGACATAATTAAGAAGTATATTTTACGGAATTATATAAATAATGACCAAAATACCTCATCTATCTTGACCTAGATCAGTGTCTTACTGTATTAATCCAAATTGCACTCAACGAGAGAATCCACCTGGCATTGATTTATGCCAAGGGTGTGGCACCTCTTTGCTGATCAAAGATAAGTACAGGCTCTTGTGCCCCATACGCTCTTTGGATACGAGCAAACAGCTTTACCCCTCTGAGACTGAAATTTTTGAGTGCGTTGATACTACTGGAAACCCTAAAGATCCCCCAAACACTCCAAAAATTTTCAAAATCCTCAATACAGAAGACCCTAAGCTTAAGCAACTTGCGAAGAGGGAAGCCTATGCTCTGATGGGATTATATGAATACCCTAATACGCCTAAAGTTCACATCCATGACTATTTCGAGTATCAGGATGAGCATTTCTCAGACACGCTGATCTGCACTGCCATTGAGAAAATTGAAGGGGTAGATCTAAAAGTATGGCTTGCTGAGCATGGCCAGGCTAACTCTACACAGCTCAAGGATTGGTTAGGGCAACTATGTGAAATTCTGGCAGTTGTTCATGAGAAAAATCTATTCCATCGAGATATCAAGCCTTCCAATATCATGATCCGACCGGATGGCAGGTTAGTATTGATTGATTTTGGGACTGTTCGGAAAATTACCAATACCTATATCGCCAAATTGAGCGGCCCAGACAACAAATCACCGATACAAGGGGCTACAGATGTGACGATGGTACGCACATTTGGTTATTCTCCCCCGGAACAGCTCTATGGCAAAGCTATGCCGCAATCCGACTTCTATGCCTTGGGGCGAACGATGATTCACTTAGCCACGGGAGTCCACCCCAATAATTTACCGGATGACGATGATCGATTGTCATGGCGAGATCAGGCTGAGAGTATCGATCTAGACCTTGCTGACTTGATTGATCGCCTTTGTGATCCTATTCCCACTGAACGCCCCAAGAATACCGCTGAAATCCTGGCGGATCTCGCCCATCCTCCTCGAACAACCGCTGTCTCTATACGACCAAACTTCCTTCAGTCAAAATGGATTTATGTAGCTATAGGTATGGGTATTGCAGTAGCCATTAACTGGGGCGTGATCCACTATCTCCAACCCGGTGAGATGTTGTCTGCTCGACAACATCTCACTCAAGGTTTGTCTGAGCTTAGGGTTCATAATTTAGCTGCAGCTCAAGCTTCTCTCTCTGAATCCATTCGGCTTAATCCGAAGAACGAAGAAGCCCATTACTATTTAGCGTTTACTTGTGCTGAAGTTCGTAATCATGATTGCGCCCTAAATCATTACAAAAAGGCCATTGACCTCAATCCCAATGACTGGGAAAGCCAATTTGCCTTGGCGAGTCTCTATGAAAAACTAGAAAAGGAAGACCAGGCTAAACCCCTACTGGAGTCTGCCCATAAGATTGATCCCAAAGCACCTGAACCGCTCAATAACCTAGCTCGTTTGGCACTTTTAGAAGGTAATGCAAGCGAAGGTCAACAACTGGCCCAAAAAGCGCTCAAGCTAACAAAAAGGCCCATTATGAAGTCCATCATATACAAGAACTTAGGCTGGGCTGCTCTCCTCCAAAAGGATCAGAAACTGGCCTATCAGTATCTGAATAAATCGATTGAGTTCAACCCTGAACTCCCTGATCCCCATTGTCTCCTCAATCAGATAGAGCCTAGTCTTGAGTATCGAGAAGCCTGCATTAGACTAATTTCAGAGCGATCAGAGGGCCGTCAATGGCGCAAGGTATTATTGGAGAAAGAAAACTAAAGCTTAAGGAATATTTTCTGCTAATCTATTCCTTAATTAAAGAATAATTTGTATGGATAAATTTTTTTCTAGGAATTATTTAGGGTTAGTAACTTTGGGGGGAGTTGCAATTCAAACCCTGGTTCCTACTATTCCTGTTATTGCTGAACCGATAAAAAAATGTCCACCCGTTATCCGTTCACTGAAGACGAATCGGCTTTACTGTGCTCATGAGTTAAAGGTGCTTCAACGGAAGAGAATGGCGGAAAAAGATGCAGGTTTTCTCTGTCTCCTAGTCCGAGCGCTTATTCCCGCAAATGACTGGATTAAAACGAATCAATGCTTCCCAAAAACCAATTTTTCCAGTGAAACGGGGAAAAAGATTATTCCCAGGCCCAAGGGATCGAGAACGGCATTCAAACTGTTGAAGCCATTGGGAAACATACAACTCACACCTCAACCGATCATCGCTTGGCAACCCGTTCCCCAGGCCCGATATCGCATCACGGTCGAACATGGGGGTCGATGGCTATGGTCTCATACAACCAAAACCACAGAAATCCCCCTCCCTGCTTCTAAGCCGTTAAAGGAGGGTAACACCTATAAAATCAGTGTCGTTGCCTTCAGGGATAACCAACCGATTGCGGAGGATATCACCACGATTCGGTTAGTCAAATCTCAACAGATCCAAGGCATTGACAATCTGATTCAGCAAGCCCGCAACCTTGCTCCAGATCCTCTTAGTCGAGGATTAGACAAGGCGATGATGCTATACCATTTGGGGCTATTAGATGCTGCTGTTAAGGAGTTACGCGCCCTCACCCAATATCAAGAGCCAGAGGTGTACTCCCAATTGGGCTTAATTCACCAGGAAGCGGGACATCAGGACATGGCTCAAGACTATTTTGACAAAGCCTCAGAACTCGCTAAGCGTCCATCTAAGCCCATCTCACAGTTGAACTAGGACGTAATTAGCCCAATAGTAGGGATGGCCATAGTCTGATCTTAAAAGCTTCAATTGAGCCTGTCTCAACCGTTCATGCATCGACCGGGTTTTGTTGATATCGGCGTAAAACGCTCGGGACAACAGTACAGACGCAGCAGCATCCGCTGACCACAGGGAGGCGACCGTATTTCTCGCCCCCGATTGAGCGGATAGACCCGCTAATCCCAACAATGATCTCGGATCCCCTGCGGCACTGTGGCAGGCGCTTAAAAACAGCAGATCCAGTCCTTCGCCATCCGCTTCTAGAACTCCACTAATCTCTTGGACAGTCAAGGGCCGGTCCCACGCTAACAGAAAGGTCTGAGTTGGATCTGAGCTAAATTGCCCGTGGGTACTTAAGTGAAGGATCTTGGCGGTGGGCCGTGCCACATTATCCAATAAGTTATCGTGGGTAAAATCTTGATTGAGTAAAAGCTTCGCATCCGGGTATTGAGTCTGAATCGCATCGACTTCTTGGGCGACTTCTGGCAAGGGTTCCAATAAGGTTTCTTCTAAGCTGGGGCTTTGGGTAGAGACTCCCCCGATAACGACGCCAGGCTGATTGGATGAGTTGTAGGAGGTTTTCACATAACCATTCGACAGGGCGATGGGGTTGCGTTCAATCAGATACCGTTCACCATCATGGAGAAACCCCATTGGAATATTTTGGAGCGGCCCATTCAGGTGAAATTTGATGGGGACATTTTCTGGTATCAGTTTTTGGGATAGGGCTGGGGCCAGAATAAGCTGGTGCAACGATTGGGCGAGGGGCAGGTATTGCTCTGGGGTGGTGTCAAAGAACCGTTTATCCTGAATCATCGTCGTTATTTCAGCGGTGATGCGCTGGAGCTGCTCGGGGTCCACGGAATAGTGACGATCTCCCACGATCACCGTCGTTTGGTCAGCTAGATCCAGGATTTGCACGACCACTTCACCAATGGGGTTTTGGTCGGCTAGAGGAGCTAGATTGGTCTCCCCACATCGAAGGTAGTTTTGTAATTCAGCGAGTCTCAAGCGTTGATTGGTTTGAGCTACGAGCTTTAAATTGGGGTTTTCTGATTTGAGCAGTAGGCCCATATACTGTTGGTATACGGGTTCCACTTCGGCTTTAAAGGAGAACTGCAGATCCGATGACACGGGCAGCAGGTTCCAGCGCACTTGCTCCAGGGCGTTGATCGCGGACTGGTAGGATGCGATCGCATTGGTTATCTGCCCCGCTTGCTCATACTGCTGAGCGAGGGCACTGCGCCACTGATATAGGGCATCCCACGCTTGCTCGGACTGGGCAAATTGGGCAGCTAAGTTGAAGGACCGCATAGAGAGGTCACCTTGCCCACTCTGCTGATACAGATCGCCAAGCTGGCCATAGACAAAGGAGAGTGCCCGGTAGTGATCCAATTCTTCAGCGATCTGTTGGGCCGATTGAGCCTGGTCAAAGGCCATCATTAAGGGATGTTTCCCGGCTCCCTTTGGCTGTTGGGCGAGAAGCTTGGAGAGTTTGAGATGGGTATAGATTCGCTCTAGGGGGGGGAGTTGGGTGAGGTCCGCTTGCTGGAGTGATGCCAGAATTTCAGCGTGTTTGGGTACCACCTGCTCCTGCAATTCCGAAATTTCAAAAATGCCGTCTCTATCCCGTTGTAGCCATCGGTCGATGTCCTGATAGAGGTCTAGCCAATTGAGCTGTGCTTTCAGTTGGTAGGGGGTATTGTGTAGTTCTTGGTAACTCTCAAAGGATTGGCGGGCTTTGTCTCTAGCTGCTGTTACGTTTTTGGCTCGAACGATGGCTTCACCACTAATCTGAAATTTCTGAATCGCATCTTTCACCATAAAGGATCTGGTGTTGGCGAGGTTGAGAGTCAAGGCTTGGCGCTGGGGGGTATCACCAAGGGTTTCCGCTTTTGCGATCGCAATTGTGAGGACTTGCTCTGAGATGTCTAATTTACCGAGCTGCTGGAGGATGGTGCCGAGATGCTGGAGGGCGATTAGATCCGTGGCATCATAGGAGCGGTTGGTAAGGGATACGGTGGAGCGCACTTCCGTTTGGCAATAGTCCGTGACTAAGGCCAGGGCTTTACTGACTTGGGTGCAGGCATTGAAATATTGGCCGAGTTGCTGGAAGGCCAGGGATTGGTTAATGAAGCTGCCTTTGATGCCATCTTGATGATTGGCTCGTTGATAGAGTTTAAGCGCTTTGGCCCAGGACTCGTAGGCACCACTAGGATTTCCCCGTTCAAGCTGTTGGTGACCCTGGACGGTGAGGGCATCGGCTTGATCCATTGGTGAGAGATCGGCAGCTCGGACACTGGGAATGACCAGCAGGGATAATAGCAAGATTTTGGATAGATGTTTCAAGACTAAAACCTCCAACTGACGGAAAGGTGCAGACCTTCTTCTTGTAAGGTGGGACGACGCTCTGAGCGATTGAGTAAGGGAATGCCATAGTCGATGCGGGCACTAAGGCTATCGCCTAAATCGTACCGTAGCCCCAGGCCCACGGATGCCAAGGTTTGGCTTTGGTCGGGGAGGAACCGATCCCCTTGGTTAAATGCATGTCCTATGTCGATAAATGGGACTATTTGCAGGGTGCCAGAATCCCCTGAAATCAGAGGTACACGTAATTCTGAGGACACAAAGAGGCCACTATCTCGCGTAACACCATCTTGCCGAAATCCTCGGATGGTGGAGACTCCCCCCAGGCTAAATTGTTCAGACGGAATAAGGGGACCATCCGCGAATTGGACACCAGCACGATTGACCCAAGTGAATTTTGAGAATTGATGCACCCAGAGTGTTTGGCCTCTCCAGGCAAAAAAGGTGCCATCTCCAAAGAGATCTGCATTACGGGTGGCGATGGGTAGGCCAATATTGAATTGTGATCTGAGGATGATGCTGTCGTTTTGATCTCGATTGGCGAATTCCTGAATGAACCTGAGAACGGTGGAATTAGTTTGACCCGTATTATCTGCACCTTCAGTGAGTGGGAACGGAGTAACAAAGATAGATTCATCACTCTCTAAACGGGACAAGCTGACACCAAGGGCAAATTCCTGGATCTGTTGGCCGCTGATTTTCCTCATACCAATTTGCGTTTTAAATCGTAATTCTCATATGAGGAAAATTGGTCATAGAAGTCAGCCTATCGGGTAAATCCATGAGTTCTTTGAGTCCCTTGCACAAGGTATCGGATACCTCATCTAAAGAATCAAAAACCTGATTGTAGAAGTGCTTTTCTTTCACCTCCTCCCAGATATGCTCTACAGCATTGAGTTGTGGACTTCGAGGAGGCTGAACAATCAAGCGTATATTGTCTGGAATGACGAGCTTCTTTCCGGTGTGGTAAGACGCTCCATCGACCTGCATCACCACAAAATAGTCTGAAAATTCATCCGCCACTTGTGCTAGGAATAAGTTCATCATCTGAGTATTGGAAAAGGGTAAGACTAAAGCACTCATCTTTCCTAACGCAGGAGCAACAGCAACATAGCCATAGAGATATTCACGGACAAGCTGCTGCCCACTTTCGGGTCGAATTCCAGGAGCACACCAAGCTCTTCTTACTTGCCCTAGACGACCAAAGCGCCCTTCGTCTGCTGCCATGATCACAATGGGACGTTGGTCTTCAGCTGAGCGATCTGCTACAGCGGTTTGGACCAGCCCCCGAAAGTTTTTTTAAAAGCCTCTCGTGCCGCTTTGTTTCCATTGGGATGGGACGGACGAGGCATGAGTTTGCGCCATCCGTGTCGGTCTAGCAAACGATAGATAGTACTGGGTGCCACTGACGTCTCCACTTTAGTCTCAAAGGCCGTTTGGATCTCTTGAACCGTTGTTAAATGACCTTGTTGAGCACGTTCAATAAACGATTCTAAAAATTCAATCTCTTCTTCGATACTCAGATAAGCACCGGGATTCTTCTTCCGTTTAGCCCTAGGAGCAATTGCTGCTGCTCCTAGGCGATTGTAAGCGGAAATCACCTGATGGACCGTTCGAAGACTAGTAGCAGTATGCGTGGCTATTTCGATAGCTGGGCGAGGATCTACCAGGGCGTTATAAATAATCATCCATTTTTGCTGACAGCGGGCAGTCGGAGCCGTAGCAATTTTGTCTTTCACCTCATCCACTGTTAGATGCGGTTTAACTGTACTAACTCGACTCATATACTTATGGAATGAACATAGGATTAGATCCTATCTAAATTACATCCCAAAACACAAATTGGTATCAGTATGGGTTGGCGATAGGACAGTTCGTATTGAATGGCATTGGTATTCAGGTCAATTAGATCAAAGGGTTTTTCTGTAATGTCGTTATCCCCATAGGTAAAGCTCGCGCTAAGGGTGCCATTCTTGATATTGATGGGAACAGCATAGTTAGCACTAATCACATTGCTGCCGGTCGTGTTGCGGTAAGTGAGGCTGAAAATATCCCCCAGGCCCGTGACGTTGCGATAGGCAGCCGTTGCGCCTCTTTCAAATGTCCCTACGGAGGGTGAACGATTGTTATTAGCAAATACCTCTACGACTAACGGTTTAGCGGGTTCCACGGCTAGAGCAAGAATGGCTTGGCCTGCATTTTGGCCGGGTCGAAGTTGGACATTAAGGCCCTTAATCAGCGGATCAATTTGCAGCCATCTCAAGGTTTCTTGGGTATCTTGCTCTCGCAACGGTCCCTCTGTGACGGGGCTGACCCTGGCTTTCACATATTTCTCAAGGCGCTTGGCCCCGGAAATTTCTATTTCTGATACTTTCCCTTCTATGATTTGGAAGGTGAGTTCTGCATCAGAGGGGTCGATCTCTGCTCCGGTATCAGCGACAATCGCGCCAGAGTTGAGATACCCCTCACTGACATAGAGCTGGGTAAGCGCCTCTTCTAACTGGAAAAGTTCTCCGATACTGATGGGTTTCCCGATGTATTCCGAGACAACTATCTGTAACTGCTCATCCGTGAATAGAGTATTGCCTTGAAAGATAAAGCGGCTTGGGATCAGGATGACTGCAGAGTCCGCTTGGGGGTCAATACCTGATGGCAAACGAAAGGGGT
Organism: Acaryochloris marina S15; assembly: GCF_018336915.1. Lineage (GTDB taxonomy): Bacteria > Cyanobacteriota > Cyanobacteriia > Thermosynechococcales > Thermosynechococcaceae > Acaryochloris > Acaryochloris marina_A. Next base: position 65,915 of record NZ_CP064926.1, read on the forward strand.
TGATGTCAAGGGGAGTGACGGGTGGAGCTGAGGGAGTGGGAGTCTCTGGGGTCGGTTTGGGCAGAGGCAGAGTATCAGGCAGGATCGGAGTTTCTTGAGCGAGTAGCTGTGTAGAACCACAGCACAAGATACCCAAGCTAAGGAGGAAGGGAATGCGTTTATTCATACTTGTCGGACGAGGATGGTTATCCAGCTTTAGCTTGTTGATCTGTGTGACAAGCCTTTAATTGAGCGGCTATGGCTGGGGCATACTGATCCGCTGCTCGTGGATCAGTCACAAAGGTGATAGTGCCGTTAGGATTCGATTTCCAGCCAACAACCCGTTTAAGAGGCTTGATTTCCCCCGTTGCAGGATCAACATATGTGAGTCGTCGCTGATCATACCTTGCTTTTGCCGCTTGGAGCCAACCGCCATCAGCAGGAGAGCGAGTGATGGGACTGGTGGGCTTACCTGCGGTTCCAACTCGATAATAGGCAAGGTTCGTGCTGTTAGAGTCTCCACAAGCTGAGTAGAGGTCGGGGGGATCTACCTGGACATTTAGATCTGGGTCTTGGCTAAAATCGGTAATTTCTGCCTCGACTTCGACACTGCCATCAAATTGGGTACCGAGTTGAGAGGTGGCTGTGATTTGAGTATCAGGCGATAAGAAGATACCAAGGGCGTTGATATTGATGTTCCCTCCCTGAGCATCTTCTGCATTGGCACTGATAACAGTCTTACCTAGGGCAACTAATATGCCAGTGTTAACTGAAATATTCCCACCCGTACCGAGCTGTTGAGTTGATGCAGTGATTGAGCTATCCCGAAGAAAGACAGAATTGGCATCAAGATTGATGTTCCCACCCTCACCCCCTAACCAGGGGCAGCGCAAGAAAAATGAAGCTGTAATATGCTTTGGAACTCCATTCTGTTAAAAGGGTTTCCCCATGGCTACAGGATTCAGCAAGCCTCCTTCCTCACCAGCTTCCACTGACTCATCCTCGTCACTCCTGCCTGCCAGTGATTGCGATCAGGCTTATCAACAATTGTCCGAGTGTTTTGAAGATTTGCCTGATCCACGTGGAGGCCAAGGTGTCCAGCATCCGTTTGTCAGCATCGTCGTGATTGGACTATTGGCAAGTTTAGGTGGCGCACAAGGGTGGGAAGACATTGAAACCTATGGTCTAAGCCATCAAGATTGGTTGTCGAGTTTTCTGAGGCTACCGTCCGGGATACCGACAGCAGACACCTATCGACGAGTGTTTGAGCGTATTTGCCCCTCCGCTTTTGAGCGGAGTTTCAATCACTGGTTGGATCAGGTAGTGACAACCCTCGGCGCTCAAGTGATACCGATTGACGGCAAACAACTCAGAGGTTCCTATGATCGCAATCAAGACCAATCCGCATTGCATCTGGTCAGTGCTTGGGCCAGTGAGTATCGGTTATTTCTAGGACAGGTCAAAGTTGCAGACAAGAGTAACGAAATTACCGCTATTCCAGCACTGCTAGAGCTATTAGACATTGCCGGGTGCATTATTACCATTGATGCAATGGGAACTCAGCACGAGATTGCCCGCCACATTCAAGCTAAAGAGGCTGACTATGTGCTGGCCCTCAAGGAGAATCATCCCACGCTGTTTGAGCAGGTTGAGCAATGGTTTGAAACGGCTGAAGCGAATGAGTTTAAGGGCATTGAGCACAGCTATGATGCCCGGGTGGAAGCAGGGCACCATCGTCGCGAGAAACGACAAGTTTGGGCCGTGTCCCTTCAACAGATGGGTCCTCTCTACAAGCAGGCGCAGTGGAAGGGCTTGCAAACCATCGTCAAGGTCGCTCGGACCCGCCACTTGTGGAACAAAACCACCTATGAGGTGATGTTTTATATCAGCTCTCTACCGCCAAATGCTCAGCAGTTGGGCAAAGCCATCCGCCAGCATTGGTCGATTGAGAACCAACTCCACTGGGTCTTAGATGTGACCTTTGGCGAAGATGCTAGCCGCATTCGCACAGGACATGCACCGGAAAACATGGCCATCCTGAGGCGCTGGAGCATCAACCTTCTCAATCAAGAAACGTCCTTTAAGAAAAGTACCCGTCAAAAACTAAAACGGGCGAGCATGGATGAAGCGTATATGCTCAAAGTTCTAGGCGCTTCTATTCCTTTACAGTCTAGCCTTTCAGAGGCTTGATTTTCTTGCGCTTACCCTGACCCCCTAACGTCGTAGCGCTAATCAAGCTATTTCCATCAACGATAATTTCACTTGCTGATATATTGAGTTCCCCAGCATCACCTGTTCCTTCATTACGAACAGAAACACGTCCCTTATCTTTAATCAACAATTGAGGAGTATTGATAAATATCCTTCCAGAATTTCCGCTAGGAATGGCAGGTAAATTAAACAATGGCCGCAATATAGGATTGATTACTAAAGCTTCGGCGGTAATTGTAGTCTCAGGTAGAGAATCTGATCCCATACCATCAATCTGTACGTATTGCTTAGCATTAATTATCAAGCTGCCGCCATTACCCGAACTTAAAACCGTGGTACTAACTGCCCCTCCGTTCGCAATCATTAGTTTTGATGTATCAATAGCTATATTCCCTGCATTGCCTAACCCTAAACTTGCAGCTTGTAGCAATGATCCTTGTCTCGTTATTAGTTCAAGTCCTAAAATCTCAATTAAATCTGCTTTAATTGAAAGGCTTCCGCCATTTCCTTTGTCAAGAGTAACGGAAGACAATCGTCCTCCATCACTGATAATCAGATTTGGGGTGATAATGTCAATATCCCCAGCCTTGCCAGAACTAACCGTAATAGCATTGATCTGACTAACTAACCCAGGGTTAATGCTTGAACTTCTTTCAATATTTAGATTGTTGGCTGCCTTAATTGAAATATCACTTCCTGATCCTGAAGAAAAAGTCAGAGCATTTAGAGTGGCTCCAAATCTAAAGGAGATGGATGGAGAATGAAGGGATATAGGAGCACCTGATCCTGAAGAAAGTACTTCAGTATATAGTCCTGATGGTTTCTCACTAGTGAATGGGTCGTTGACGGGAGCGGGAGTATCAGCAAAATTTAGTAATTCCGTTGCTGCCAATTTTAGTTTTTTATCTGGAACTACGCCTTGATTTTGCATCAATGCTATAGATTTCTCTAAGAAATTAATTTGTCGTCCATAAATCCCAATTGATGCATTTCCTTGTCCAGTAGTATCCAATAAAGATCGGTTTTGGAAGACGATGTTCTTAAATGCAAGGTTAGGGTCATCGTAATTTAGGGTCCATCTTGGATTAGCAGCGCTGAAGGTTACAGTGCCTACCTTTACACTCCCAATTTCTAATTGACCACCTGGTGTGTAGACAGCGCCACCCTCAAATACTATATCCCCACCTACTAACGCTAAAGTCTTTCCTGGAGATACTTGTAAGCCTGGTGGATTATCGTCCCTTAAAGAAGGTAAAAATAACCCGTTGGGGATTTGGTGGCCTGTGTTTGTTACACGAATTTCACCTGAGTTAGAACCAAAATCAACTCCTACAGGCTCTGCATTCGTAAGTCCAGGAAAAACTTGAGGTGCTATAGCGCTAAATTGTGTACCATCAGCAAAATTAATGCGATTGGCTGTAGTTCCCAAAAATGACCCGCCGATATCTAGTCGGGCATTTTCCCCAAAAACAATCCCATTAGGATTAATAAAAAACAAGTTGGCCGAGCCATTAGCCTTAAGTATGCCGTCAATATTAGAAGCCGAATTACCTGTTACCCGACTGATAATATTCCTGATATTGGCACTATTATTAAAAAAAGCTGTATTACCTTTAGGAACAGAAAAGCTTTGGAAGCTATGAAATACGTTATCCCCTCTAGTTATGCCAGCATCAATCTGAGCAGTATTTTCTAAAGGTGTAACTCGTGAATTTACCGTTCGATCTGGGATGACTTGTGCGAGAGTTGATGTTGCCTCAAACAGGCTAACGGAAACTACAACAATCGCAGTTTTTCTATTGAGTAGGCTTAGCATACTAATCTTTAGAAATAAAGAGGCTATTCAAGTATCGTTGAACTCCCTATGAGTCCTAGCAATATATTTTTATTCTTCTCCGAGGGTTTCTACTGATGGATATTCACGACGATGAAGAATTTCATTAAAGTCATCCCATTGTTGTTGTGTCCATTGGTGACAATCCATCGTTGCACCTTGAACTTTTTCAGCAAAAGGCATTCGAATGTGTTCATATTGTTCAAATGCCTTCATCATTTTATGTCCATCATTCAAGCCATTCTCTTGAGAGAGCTTGGTTATGAGGGAAACAAGAATAGCAGCATCCTCAAATCCTTGATTAGCACCCTGTGCCATGAATGGAGGCATTGCATGAGCAGCATCCCCAGATAGAACGACACGTCCTTTAAACCAATGTGGTTGAGAGTCGCCTTGAGGATTTATCTGATGCATATAAAAAAGTCGGTGAGATACTTTTTCAGGACTAGATAACCCCACTAAGTCCACTAGTATCGATGGAAAATCAGCTTTCTGTAATGTTTGTTGGCCTAGCTCAAGAATCTCAGTTGGTGACTTATTTAAAAATGAGTCAATTGCAAAAGGGGCATAAAGCAAATAAATTATCGTATCATTTGGCAGGCGAATCAAAATAATCCGTAGTAGTTTTAGCTCTGGATAAGCAAGGTTGTCAGAATTATTATGTAATGTGGTAAATTGCTCCCCTTGTATATACAGCGTGTCTAGTTCTTTGACTATTGAGCTAGGTACATTCGCTATTGTTGAACTAATCGCTGAAAAACCAGAGTACTGAGGCTCTACCCATTTCTTTGACTCGTCATTCTTGTAAAGAACTTGACGTATGTTTGAATTTATTCCATCTGCTGCGACCACCAGCTTGGCGTAAAAAGATTTATGGTCAGACTCTTGGGTATCTTGAGTCAATGTAGAGGGCTCTACACTTGATTTCATCATTTCCCAATGAGCAAAAGGATTATTTGAGATTATTGCATCTGAGGCTGTATCGACTCGGACCCATTTTTTTTCTTCTTCTACATGAATACATTTATGGTTGGCTTTAATATCATCCATAGGTATCAAACTTCTTAAGTTTGTTTGTAAGTCAAACCAAGAGATATTTACTCGTCCTTCACCATAGCGATCAAACCAGCTTTGGAAGTCCGTGGAAAACGAGCGCGTCGTTTCGCCATGTATATTCTTTTGACGCCATAACTTTTTTGGAGGAGGGGTTGAGTGCTCTTTTTTCCCAACTGTGTTAGTTGAATGTGGCTTGCTACTTGAAGCTTGAATAGGCTTTAAAGCATTTTCTACAATTTTCTCGTATGCATCTGAATCGATATATTTTATTGCCCTTAATCCATTAGGTAGTAGATCCAATCCTTGTCCCACTTTACGAAATTCACGAGTCTGATCGATGACGAGGATATTCGTGATACCTCTCTTTCGTAAACCAATTGCTGTTGCCAAGGGGCGTATTTAGCGGATCGGGGATGCCTTAGTTTTCGGAATGGTCACCTCTGGGAATAAGGAGTCAAACCGTTCATTGACCCAGGCAATTCTCAAGATCAGTAAATGGTTGAAACCATCCTCACTCCAGCGCATGCCAACTCCCTTAAAGCGCTGCTGAATCAACCACTTGCATGCACTTTCAACCATTCCTGACCCGAGAGGAATCTGTTGCTGTTCAAAGTGCCGATAACGGATGTGGTTATGATGGCGTTGGAAATAAGCCTGCACCTGGAGCAACGTTGAAAAAGACTTTCCCGTTAACAGTTGTGAGTGAATCAATATCGTCAAGGACCGTAATACAAGTAGGTGTTGCCCGTGTCGCAATTGGTGTCGCCAGTGCCGGAACCAGGCTTGGGCTTGAGCAGAGCGGGCATCTCCAAACATCGCTTTAGTTGCTCGTGCCAGATGGCCTGCTGAATGAAAAAAGTCGAGGACTGCCACAGCACAATGAGAGAACAAGGTGCGATAGACTCGCCAGAAGCCTCGTCCCCCATCACTGAGCCAGATGACTTTTGGAGCAGATTCAAAGTCTTGTTTGTGAGCTTCGAGTTGAAGTAAAGGGATGAACTGGTCGATATCGCCCAATACTGCCACCAGTCTTCGACGCAGTAATTGGGGGACCTCCTTTTTAGCTCGGGTAACCCGTGTTCCCAGGCGAGCTAAGATGGCGACTTTGACTTCTCGCCACTGGATTTTTCCCTTGGGTGAGTTCGGGGTGGGGCGAAAGGGGACCATCACACCATCGGCGGCAATGGCCAAAGGTAGAGCAGATAACATCTCTGAAATCGCTTCACAAGGGGCCTGAGTCCCTGATGATTGAGCGTTGAGTTGAGCTTCTAATTCCTGCTGAGCTTTGTTACCCACGGATTGCACCCAGTTCCACAAACTGGATGGACTCACGGATAGACCACTCCACTGACCCAGCATCCAACTGGCCAGTTCATAGGGCATGAACAGACTCAACAAGCAGCCCAGACGCACCAGTTCTTCGCTGCTGTGCTGATAGGGGGCAATCCCAATGGCTTGATCCAGGGGAGTCAACAGACTGCCTGGACATCCTTTGGGACAACGGCCCACCCGTCGCTTTCAAGAGATAGTGCCTACCAGTGTCTGCATCTGACGAGATTCCCATCCCTTCGAATGTAAGCGGGTTCCGCAGGTAGTACATACAGGCCATACAAATACTGCTTTCGCGCGCCTTGAGAGTTCATCCTCCAGAAGACAGCGAGCTAGAAACAAGCCCATTTGCAGAACGATATAAACCATCTGACTCAGGCTGGTTGATACTTTGAGTGCTTCAGTTTGTTCTAGAAATTCGTCATGGGCTAGCACGGTTAGCAATTGCGATGGTAGGGTCATGATAGTTTTTTGGTTCGGGTACAGGATCTATTGTCCTTGACCCGTTTTTCTTTGAGCCATGCATCCCCGATCCTTTGCTTACGCCCGTTGCCAAGCCTACTGGACCCGCACCAACAATTAAGACATCATAGATTTTCCGTGGAGCATCGGAACCACTGGTATCAGTCATGGCTATAAATAAATCTAGTTGAGCTTTAAAAACAAAAGGGGAACGATGGAGCCAGAAATAAACAGCCATTCCCCTGCAACCTCATGTACCGAACGATACCACTTTTTCTGAGACGACTTTGCGATCGCAACATTCTCACAACCTAACGATTCAACTGACCGAAGATCAGCTTGGATTCCTCGCCTACGTGTACCCCAATGAAGACCTGGAAGATGCTCTGATCAAGGTCCTTGAGAGAGCCAGGAAACAAGCCATTCGACAGGCAGAGAAGCAGATCAGAGTCTTATATCCTGGTCAAGACAATGAGAAAACAAAGGAAGAAACCCCAGAGAAACCCGTTAGCCAGGGGGATGATGGGGTGGAGAATCCGATCGATGAGCGACAGGAGTTGTGTCAGCGGCAGCAGATCTCCATGCCCAGGTATGAGTTCGAGACGATACCGGAAGGATTTCGCTGTATGGTGCTGGCGATGGGCCTAGAGGGAGTTAGTGAGGGGCAGAGGCGAAGGTGCGGGCTGCGAAAAGACTGCTTGGCAAAGCTGCTCCAAATTAAGCTTTCCCCAGAAATCCCCCAGAGTACTTCCCTGAAGGCTACACTGGCTTTGCCTTAGCACAGGATATCTGCAATGCCACCTCAACTCATTTCCCTGAAGCCCAAACCACCAGCCGAATCCCCGGTGACACCCTCGACAAACACCGAAGCAACCCCGACATACCCAGATAAGTCATCATTCCCTACCATCGACCGGAAAGATGATTCGCCAGTGAAGCGCAAGGTGACTCCACAGCCTGAAAACGATGATCGCACCACTGAACCCACCCCCAGATACGACCGCAGTGAACCCACCGATACTCGGAGAACGCAGCGAGGGTATTCAGCTCGGCAAACACCAGGAAGAGTTCGACCCCCCAGAGTATCGAGAGAATTTGAGTCCAAATTTCATGCACTGGAGAAGCGTCAAAAGAATCTAGTTCAGCAGACTAAGCAAAAGGGGCAACTTGAGTATCTGACGGTTTCTCGAAGCAGTTCAGGGAAGTTTTGGATCACCATCGAGGGCAGCGGTAGGCCATTCATCAGAATTTCGTTTGAAACACCTGAGTTCTGTTTCGAGTGTGCGCTGGAATTAGAGGACACGTTCGATGTATTGCAGGTGTTGAGTCTGCGGCCAGGGGAAACCATTGAGCGGATTGAGGAGATGATCGGGGTGTGGTTGGACCGGGAACGGGTGGCGAGGGCTTGGGGGTGAAATGGTAGTTTTGCAAGTTGCTGTTCTTCTCAGCTTTAACGTTGCTCAGAATGGATAGTAATTTTTTTCAGTCTCAAAGCAATTCATACATAGAGTTTTGGTCAATATGTTTGGTATATTTTTTGACCAGGATTTCGAGCTGATCGGTGGAGCCAATCTCTATCCAATCGTCAATGGAACCTAGATAGCAATATCTCTGGGCTTGAAAGAGTCGCTGCTGTTTGTTCACCAAAATGAACCTAAAATCACAGGAATAGGACAGCACCTGTTGGAGGAGTTTTTGTAAGTCCTCTTGAGTTTTTCCAAGAGCCTGAGCTGTTGGAACGAGAAACTCTGAAAGGGCAGAAACATTCTGAGTCGGAGTAAAAATACTTATGGTCTCTTTCTTGACATCAACTATGTATTTATCCGCATGGGAATATTTCTCCATTCCATCCTTAACAAGGCTTAATTCCTGATCGGTGATCAGCTTTGGCGGAATCTTCCTCAAGAAAACTTGGGCATTAGGATTTTCATAGATTTCAAATCCTTTTGGGATGGCCTCGGCTAATACTCCCTCAGCCTTCATTGAGAAGTGGTATTTGGGTTTACCTGTTTTAGTCTTGCCCTGATGCAAATAAAACGTTTTCTGCTTCCGGTTGGTGTAGGTTATGGGCATGAGAGTGCAATTGGTTCAAAGGCTCTGATAGTAGATTAATGTATTAGGCAATTCTGGATCACAGTTGAGGGAAAAAAGCCGCTCATCAAAATTCCGTTTAAAAGTCCAGAGCTGGGAGACACGCTCAATATCTTCTAGATGGTTGAGCTGTGGCTAGGTGAAGCAATTGAGTGAATTAAAGAGATAGTAGGCGTTTACCTGAATTGGGAGCGGGTTGCAAAGGTTTGGGGGTGATTGGGCCAAGGTTTCTCCTGATAGCCATAAACTACGTAATATCGCTATCAGGAGAAACTACTAGGGATTTCAGATGGCTAATTGATAATAATCAGTGTTTACGCTGTTTTAATCAAAATTGCTTTACTTGATGATATAGGGACACACAGGGATAAAGCGAAGATATTATGTTGACAAGTTTTTTGGCCGAAGTATTAGCCGTTACCTTTGACAACCTGACCCAGACAGCAACGATGTTTGAGTGTGTAGAAGAAGCATCTGAAGAACTAAGCCCAGAAGCAAAGCAGAGATTAGCACTCGTCCATACAGGTTTAGCAATGGCTATCCAGGCAATGGAATTCGATGAGCTACAGCAATTGATTAAGCAGTCTGAAAATTATTTTGATTTTCAAGAAATCGGCTGATGTTGGCCTAATGTATTGCGGCTTCACAGAATTCTGCTTGAAGCAGTCTTTGAAATAGAGGATAAGTTCGACATCTTTCAGGTGGTTGAGCTGAGGCCAAAGGATGCGATGGAGCGGATTGATGAGATGGTAGGAGTGAGCTTGGATCGGGATCGGGTGGTAAGGGTTTGGGGGTAATTCGGTAGCTGCGGAACAATTGGTTCCTTCTAGTGTCATTGGGAGTAACGGATCAGGTACGATTCTAGGCTTGAGTATGCATAAAGAGACTGCCTGGAGTATTCACGAAACGTTAAGGATGTGCCTGGATTTGGTACTAGAGGAGCACTGGCGCATGGACAATCTTCTTCCCTTTCAAGGAATATCACCCCACAAAATCCGCGTGTGTCACCCCAAGTCATTTGAAGATGCTGAGGAAGCAATCAACGCAATGAAAACGGATGATATGCTCCTAGTGAATTTAGCAGCTTTGGAAAACAAGCTGGCTCAGAGGCTAACAGACTACTTGGCTGGTAGTACTTTTGCGCTATCAGGAGAGCGAATGGAGATTGGTAGAGGCGTTTTCCTATTTGCTCCACCATCATTCTCGATCACAAGAATGATGGCTCCTGCTTGAGTCGGATGATGATACTGGGCTGAACCCGACCATCTAGTATTCTTTCGTTAGGTCTTTTTCTGAGACTTTTTGGCCTTAGTTTTTTTTGATTCCTCAGATTTAGTCTGTGAATTTTCTTCAAGGATATAACTCATGGGTACATTAGGGGATTTAATCCATAGATTTTTCTTGGTACCCTGATACATAGTGTTGTGCATCCTTTTACGTTCCACTTTGAGTGCATCGCCACTCAGTTCACCATATAGCTTCAATATCACATCATCCATGTGAACCAAATTTCCAGATTGTTCTTTCATGATCTGTGTGATTGCATCAAATTTACTCGTCTTGTCAAAGGGCTTGTTCATCTTCAGAACACTGGATGAAGAACGGCCTGTTTGTTTCTGAGCTTTTTTAGTCTTTTCCTGAGATGGTGTTTTCTTAGGAGTAGAGGATTTTTTGGGCGAAGCTTTTTGAGCAGCTTTTGGAGGATTAGCTTCAGCTTTAGACTCTACCTTTTTTGTATTTTTCGGAGTTGAGGCTGATTTTTGGGATGTTGGAGATTTTCTCTTCCCAGATGAAGGTGAAGCTTTTGGGGCAGCTTTCTTTGGGGCAGCTTCAGCTTTAGATTCTACGGTTTCCTTTGTCTTTGCGGTTGCAGCTGCTTTCTTAGAAGTTGCAGCTGTTTTCTTAGAAGCAGCTTTTTGAGTAGTTTTCTTAGACTTGGTTTTAGGTTCTACTGTTTTAGCAACTTTAGAGGCTGGAGCTTCTGAGGTTAGTGAATCTGCTTCACCTTGCAGGACTGAAAGAATGTCAGAGCCTAACAATGGATCTTCAATTAACGTATCTAGAGACGTGATTTTAGTCTTGAGTTGACTCGTTTGAGCTTCGAGTTCAGCAATTGTCTGTTGGTAGTGGGTCTTTAACTCAAGAAGTACTTTGGAGTATTTGTTGTCAGTAGCCATAGATTGTCGTAAATCAGTGTAGTTTCAGCAAAGCTTAGGAATGCTAACCTATAGCATTCCCGGAATTAACTTCACTTGTATCTAATCATTAATGGGCTACATTTTGAGTTTCTGGAGAGTTTTGACAATCTTTGCCTTTTTATTTCAGTTATTTCAAGACTTGCTGAGCTACTCTACATTTTGCTTTGCGCTTATTTCGATAGCATCGTCAATGATTTCGACAGAATGCTTCATCAGCTAGCCCGTTGAATTCGGTTAATCTTCTCAACAATCAGGCTAGCCTGTTGCTCAACATATTCTTCTTCACCCGTTTTGTGTGTCACTTTTGTGATTTTGAGCTGCCCTTGTAGAATCAGTTGGTCGCCGGGTTGCAAGGCTTGATGGGCTTTTTCTCCATTTTCACCCCAGTAAATTGCTTTGAGGTTTTCTGGGGGATCTTCTTCTCGTAATGGAGGAATAGTAACCACAAATTCAGCGATTGCCTGTCCGTCTTTAGCGTGCCGCAGATCTTTCTCTAGGAGGATGGCTTGAAAAGCACATTGATTCATAATGTCTATTATCTTAAGTCTGGGCATGGGTTGTATGACGTATCCTGGCGAGAAACCTAAATTTCACCCAAAGCCTCACTTCATACTCTAGAATAGCTGCAAGTCTGTCCCTAGTGAGGTTTCCTATGCCCTCTGCAACTATCGACAAGCTCAACCAACTCAAAGTTCAGCTTGAGCAGTGCAACAACGAAACTGCTGCCCTTCTCCTAAAACGAACGATTGCGAAACTCGAATCTCAGCTTCAGATAGAACAACTCACAACAGGTTCTGCCAAAGCACCATCAAAAGAAATACCAAAAGCCTCTCAGGCTAGTACCAAACGTCAATCCACAGACCAGGATCAGGCCAAGGGAAAACCCAAAGCAACACCCCAGCAACAGCAGGCGACAAAAACTCCCCAGGCAAAATCTAAGCAGCGAAAGCAGCGAAATAAGAGACAGCCTCTGCTCTCTGGCAATGGCACCCATCGGGCCTGGTGCCGACTTCCGGGAATCATCCGGGTTCAGGAGGTTGAGGGGGAGAAGGAACGACCCAATTACTTTTTAGAGCTTGACGGTCATCAGATTCCCTTGAGAGTAAAGCATCGATTCGCAAAATTTACTAAAGCCGCTTTGGATAGACCCTTGATGGTCAAATGCTATCCCCAGATTATTGATGGTCAAATACTCTTCACACAATTCGCAGGGGCGATTGAGGTAAACCCTGAGAAGCCTGAAGCTTGGGTGTTGATCGGAGTGTGGAATGCACACAAGCAAAGAGTGTTGGTCCAGCGTGATCAGAAGCTGGATGACAATAGGAGGATTCTTCAGCACTCACCTCTGATTAGGCCGTAAACGATCAAGGCTGTGATAAGACGCCAACTACACTCATAACTTATACATAGATAGCTTTTCAGAAATTTTCAATAATCTGACTCTACTAAAAATAGATCCAACATCTGATCGCTGTGATGACCAAAATTGGTAGATATAATAAGTACACTTATACTAAATGGCGGGAAATCGCAGCTTAGTTTGTTTATGGCCAATAAGCTGCCTGAATATCAACGGGGTATGAGAGCGATGGAGCTTGTCTGTGCTGGGTTGTAGCCTTCATGTCGCCCCCTCAGGGATGTGACTCATATTTCCAGCCTTAAAAATTTAGAAATGCTCTACCTCCGTCACAATCGTATTAATGAGGTGACACCTTTAGCTAAGCTCACTAGCTTGACATGGCTGGATCTCAATACCAACCGTATCTCTGATGTCTCAGTCTTATCGAATTTGGTCAATTTAGAACGACTCCAACTTGAACAGAATCTGCTCGTCAATCAAAATTGTCCTGTTCCATCCGTAACTGTCTGTCATTTCTGAATACTTTGCATTTTATCTTCTTCAGTAATAGTAATACAAAATTTTACTGTAGTCTCTCAGATATACACATTTGTGGAGTCGAGATGTTTAAAACTAGGTTGCATACTCTCAGGTTTCTACTAGTTGCCTGTATCTTTATCGCTGCATGTTCAGCGAATGCCCAGAAGGAAACCTTAAAGCCAACTCGCCTAGAACCATCAGCTACTGCTCAATCTAAGGAAAAATTGGTTAGAGAAGTTCTTATTGAATTAGAAATAGCACAACAATATGATGTATATCTCAATAACAGCATTGACATGGCAATTCCAGCGTCAAAAGGTACTGATCGGTGGAGGGAATGGTTGCAAGATGTTGTGAAAGAAGAAGCAGGATGGAAATACATTGAAGACCAATACATTTCACAACTAAAATCTGATTTTTCAGCAGATGAATTGGCAGAATTAGTTAATCTAGCCAAACACCCCCTCATGAAAAAATTGTTGCAGACTAACATGAAGGCATATATGAATGCAGCCCCTAAAAGGCGGAAATTGCTGGGAAAAGTTTGGTCTGACTATAATTCAGGCAAAATATCACCCCCTCCAGGGGTTAGACCTGGGTCTTGAAGAACTAGTCTTATAAACAGTTGAAAATGGAAGACTCTCTAATTTAGAGGTTTTCTTGGCTTTACCTTTCAATGGCATGCTGATACTACAGACCAATCCCAATATACAGGCAAGTTCTACACCCAACCAATCACCCCCAGATCCGAACCACACTCTCCCCATCCAAGTACACTCCAACCATCTCCTCAATGATGGACAATCAGCCCTGACGATTTCATCTGGGGGGTATGATATTCTCGACGTCTGTGAGTTTAAGTACAACTTATATGGCTCTAACCTCAACGGGTAGCAGTTGTGATGGGACGGTTATTAGTCGGAAAAATCAATGTATCTATTGTTTGCCACAGTGCTCTCAGCATCTCTATCTACTCCTGCTGTTCGTGATTGTAGTGATCAAAGCAGCTCTACAATAACTGACAGTAAAACTAATATTCTCCTAGTCGCCGAAGTGAAAGAAGGATGTAAAGACAAAAACTGCATACGATTGGGGAATACAGTTGCCCCTGCCAAATCCGAAAAATGCCCAATAGAACTCTACTCAGCTGAAACAGATGTTCAGCGCCCTTTCGAAAAACTTTGCATCCTGAATGTCTCTACAGGTAAGACTCTCTTTAGCAATAAATCGCCCGAAGAGGCCACTAAGCGCCTGAAAAAAGCAGGATGTAAGTGTGGAGCAGATGCCGTCATTCTCAATGATGTCAATCGTGAGAGTGCAAATGCAATGTCTTGGGGACGAAGTACTGCCAAAGGCATTGGTATTCGATATTCCCAACAATCCCCAACAGCAGCCCAAGGTCAAAAACCGCCAGCAACGACTGGTCAGAGCGCCACTCAGAGCACTAGTAAGGCTTCAAATTCCCAAAGTAATGCTCCTATTTCTCCTACTCGACCAGCAGAATCTAACCAATCAAAACGAATTGATGAGTTGAGAAGAATTGGTAGTCGTTTCTTTTCAACATCCCCAACAGCAACCCAAGGTCAAAAACCGCCAGCAACGACTGGTCAGAGTGCCACTCAGAACACTAGTAAGGCTTCACCCTCCCCACAAAACACCGCTCGTGTTTCTCCTCCTCCAGCACCTACACCCTCTACTCCACCAGTAGATCCTTACGAAATTGCGAGGCAGGTCACAGTTCTGATTGACGGACAAAATCCTGGCTCTGGGGTGATCATTGCTCAATCCAATAATATTTACTATGTGCTAACGGCCAAACATGTGGTGGCCACCTCTGATGAGTATGAAATTGTCACACTCGATGGTCGGAAACATGCCGTTGCGTCTCAAAAAATCAAACGATTACCTAAAATCGACTTAGCTATGGTGGAATTCACAAGTAAGCAGGATTATCCAGTTGCGACGTTAGGAAATTCTGAGCAAGCTAAACAGGGTATGAATATCTATGTCTCAGGGTGGCCTATTCCAGAACAAGCGATTACACAACCTACCCATTTAGTCACCAAAGGTGACATTGTGGGTTTGCAAACGGGAGATGCAGAAGGATATGGTCTCCTCTATGGCAATAGCACTGCACCGGGCATGAGCGGAGGACCGATCTTGAATACAGAGGGTCAAGTCATTGGTATTCATGGACGGGCTGCAGGGAATCAGGAGAGTGGTAAGGTCGGCATCAACTTAGGCATGCAGATTAGTCTATTTCTACAGTCAGCTTCTCAAGTCGGAATTGATGTACAACAGCTTGGTTTGAAAGCTCAAAACTGAAAGGGTAAGTACTGAGTATCCAAGATCGATAGATACCGTGTGTTCAAGCATTGTAATTTTTAGAGTACTTATCTCCAGCCCCCACGGTTTTTCCCATATTCATGACGCAACATAAATTTTATGATGTTTTTTCTCACTTTATAAATAACTTTGTTTACGTTGACTCAAAACATCATCGATAATGATGACAATAACGGTTGGCACACCTCCAAAGATAACTATCAGAAATATGATTATGAAAAGATTTAACACTCTTTCATTAATATCTGTATCAAAGAAAAAACGCTGGCCTTCTAAATACTGAACCGATTGACCATCCTCCTCTAGCCTAAAAATTGCTTCGTAGTAGGGTGCATGCTCATCCGCAATCTGAGAACTAATAGCACTAATAAATGCACGTTTTTCCCCAGATGATGTTTCACCAATCAAAATAATCCCTGACATATTATGGTTAGAGAAGCCCTCATCTGGAATAGCAATAATAGGAGTTTGCATCATCGACGTATACAGATCTGCAGCTCCTTTCAAATCCATATCAAAAGACGAGGGTAATCGTAAGCGTAAACATCACGTATTACTATAGTTTTCCGTGATACTCTAATTCTTGTAGAGGTTAGAGAGCAACGGTGGTAGATAGATTACGAATTTAGAGTCATTGTAGAGAAAGTCTCTATCACCAGTCAGGAAGTCGTTAAACGAGACACTCTAAAAATCTATGCCATTAAACAACCAAAGTCTATTCTAGATCTTGGATTGCGCCATGAAGAACAAATCTCTCTACTTTCCAAAGTTCAAAGTGCACTGTTAGCTGAACAATCCACCCTCATCGACATCGGTCTAAAGCAGTGTACTAAATGTGGTGAGAAACTCGGAAAGCTTGGTTTCATATCATCTACATTCCATGCCGTCTTCAGCGACCATAAGCTCCGTATTCAAAAGCATCGTTGTAAGAATCCAGAGTGTCGGTGGCAAAGTACTCCAACAACGATCAGTGTCTTTGGCACGGATACTCATCCTGACTTAGTGAAACTGCAGTGTGAGAATGGTGCCCTGCATAGCTATCGAGAAGCCCAGGATAATATGGAACGCCTGAACACTCAACGCCGGAGTGTGAATAACCATGTCCAAATCAAAAACGTAACCAATCAAGTCGGTGAGCGCTTATCTCAAGTGAACACTACCCCTCCTAACTTAGAAGAGTTACCCACCCCTGCAGCAGAACTCATTGCTCAAGTCGATGGCGGGCATATCTCAACTAAAGATAAAGACAAACGCAGTTTTGAAGCCCTATCTGGCATTGTCTATCGTCCCAGTGCGATTGAAGTAGTCGATAAACATCATCGCCAAATTACTGAAAAGACCTGTGTTGTTTCCGCTTTAGAGGATGAGTTGCAAACCATCAAGACCTATCTGCATCATGCAGCCCTCAAACAAGGGATGACCCAAGAGACAAAGATTACCGCTTTGGCCGATGGAGCACACAACTGTTGGTCCGTTATTTTAGCCCTTGAACCCCATTGCAAAACCTTAGACCTCATTTTGGACTGGTTTCACATTGGCAAGAAATTCCAGAATGTCAGCAATGCACTGGGGGACACCTTCACAGATTCCCTTGATAGTGCAAAGTGGAGTTTATGGCATGAAAAAGTAGATAATGCTCTGCAGAAGATTGCCCTACTTCGAGATAATATCTCAGATGAGAAGAAGCAAACAAAGCTCAAAAGCTTACACGACTACTTGAAGAATAATCGTGATTATCTTGTCAATTATGACGATCGAGAGAAAGCAGGGTTAGCTTATACCAACCAAGTTGCAGAAACTCATATTGACACCATCATTAATGCTCGGCACAAAAAGAAGCAGAAGATGCAATGGACTCGGGTTGGTGCTCATAATGTCTTACAAATTAGAGCCAGTATGATCAGTAATGAATGGAGCGATAAGTGGCTTGATTTAGTTCTCCCTGAAGAAGAAAAAGCTGCTTGAGAATTAGCTTTCTAATATGTGATATTTACGCTTACAGCTAACGTTGGATCTATGGAAAAAGCAAGGCCACCACAAAAACGGTGTTATGTTGCCATTTAACTGGAACGGTAGTTTTGATCTGGAGCTTCCTTACAAATCTGATGGAGAAATTTTGCTGGCTATTCTTCGAGCATTGAGGGCAGAACGAGCCCAAAATATTCGATACACAGATAATCAAGTCAAATTTAACGGTGGATTCTTTCGATGGGTTAGTAAATCGAATCGGCTGAATATGATTTCGTCTGGTACCATCACGTTTCAGCGAAATAATGAGCGTATGGTAAGGGTTCAGTATTACCTGTCTTTCTGGGAGCTTTTCTTGCTTATAACTGTATGGGTGGGGGGGATTTTTAGGCTAGTGGTTTGGGATTACTCTTCAACTAACCATCACACTAAGCTTTTCATCGTAGTGGGAATGTGGTTCTTTTTATATGGTAGTAATTTTGCCCTCGCCCTGTTTGGATTTTCCCGTTTATTGAAGCAGTCGCTTACTTCTTCCAACTCAAGGACAACGGACAAGCGCAATTGAACTCTATCTCTTCTGAAAATCTATAATCCAGCTATGAATCGTGAACAGTTAATTCCTCGAACCTAATTCAAGCCGGTGTACAACCTGCATCTTTTGCTCTCCCCAGGATGGCGGGCAATCATGAGCAATGGAACAAGATGAAATTATCATCCGCTACTATCGCAAACCGATTCGTGTCATGGTTGATCCAGGCAAGAATCATCCGCGATACGAGAGCGATTTGTTGTTTGGTTGGATTTGCCAGGGTAAAGCCAGAAGACCCGTTCTCCAAAAATTTCCTGACGCTGAGATAGTGGCTAAAAGCAAAGCCCAACAGTAGCTGTAAAGTTATAGTTCAAAATATCCGTCTCATTTGACTTACAGCGCTTAAGATCAGAGGAAGATAGCACCTCACTCACCCAATGAGGCCATTCCTATGGATGAAGCTCTAGACGCTCTATCGCAACAACTCAAGGTTGGCGATGTTGTTGAGATAAGCATTATTGACCGAGATTTCTTCCCAGGACAAACGATTGAGATTCCTATTGCTTGCAAACATTTGACCAAATACAACCTTTTTCTCTATTTTCATCCCCACAGGTTGAACTTGGAATATATCGGAATTGGAGATGATACCGATAATGAATGGCTTGCTCTGGTGATTGATCATCTGGAAATCGCCGACTTCAGAAGAGGGTATATCGCCACCTATGACGAAGAGAAGTCCTGGAGCAATCAACTGGTGGCTTGGGAAAAGATAGGCAGTAGTGCAGACCCTATCTAGAAGCAAAGCCAGGCTTAGCCTCAATTGACTAGACTTGGACTGGACGGCTGAGGTCAATCATGATTCATATTCCATCTCTGACTCACGAACAGCTAGAACTCCTAAGATTAACCAAAAAAGATTCTGTAGAGGAATTACAGCTTTTTTATGAGTTTCCGATTGTTGATGATAATAACAAGCCGCCCATCGTGCATCCCTCACTCATTCAAGAGCTGATTGATAACCACCTTATCCAGGTCAGAGAGATAGAAGCTTCTATGCTTGCTTCAGAATTTCAGCAATTGAACTGGTCAGAATATTGTGAAGATCTGGATTACCCCACTCAAGTTGATTGGGACCAATGGCGGCAAGGATTCATTGCCCAACTCGGTGAGGGAGTTGAACAGCTTATGAATCCAGGGAAAGGGTTAGGGCAATTCACAAAGGTTTGGATCCGAGAGATTCGTGTTCGAGCAGTTCAACCGAGCAACCTATGATCGGGACTGGCGTGTGAAATTTAATTGCATCTAAAATTAGTCGATGGAACTCACACCTAAATTTTCAGATTCTATACGGTTTTTGTAATACTTAGGTAATATAAATTCTGTATGGATTTTGAAATTTAACGGATGAGAGATTAGTTTATCCAGGTTGAGAGGTTAGGGATTAGCTTTGCGATGGTCAAAGACCGACAGGAGGTCATCGTGCAACTGATACCAAGTCCTGAAACTCGCACCAATCCTACACACGGGAAAGAATACGGTAGCTTGGTAGCCCTGTGGCTTCAGGCCAGGGTGAAATAAGCTACTCGGGTGTATTTATTTACCGTGGTAAAATAAAGGTAGTTACAAAACCCGACAACCCAGTCAGAGTGGGGCTTAATATCCTATGAAGGCCAATATACCTTTAGGTAGCAAAGTGGATCCATCAGACAGAGATTCAAATAGCAATACTCAACGACTTAAATAAGCTGAATCACCTGAATAGTGATGTAGATATTCTTCCTAAGAAAAACTATGGCCAGCACCTATCAAACAAACTGGGAGAATTATTGGACTCAATTATTTGATAGTGGTGAACCTGCATTTTGGGATGTACCGACTAACAAGGAATTAGCGGCCTTATTACCTGAGTTGAAGGTAGCGTTTGGCGGTGATTTACCTTTGGTAGACTTCGGCTGTGGAAATGGAACCCAAACGCTATTACTCGCTCAGCATTTTTCACATGTAATAGGTGTGGATATATCAAGTACTGCAATTGCACAGGCCCGAACCCGTGCTCAGGATGGTCAGCCTCAATTCCAATTGCTAGATGCTACCTCCATAGACGCAGCTCAAGCTCTCCATACTACTTTGGGTGATGCCAATGTTTATATGCGAGGTCTGCTCCATCAAATTCAGCCTGCGGATCGGCCTTCTATCATCCACTCACTACAAACATTGATGGGAACGCAAGGTAAACTTTTCTTGATGGAGCTGAGTTCTCAAGCCAAACAGCTATTTCAAAAGTTGACTGCTCAGCTCGGTGCTCCTCCACCTCAACTTGCACAGATTTTTAAGCAAGGAATAGTCCCAGCAGATATTACACCTGAAGAGATACGAACCTTCTTCCCAGAGGACCAGTATAAGATTAAGGACATGGGTAATATTTCGTACACTAGCAATACGACATTGCCAGATAATACACCTCTTTTAGTACCTTGCTTCTGTATGTTGATTATGAAAATTAGATAGCTTGCCAATCCATCCAAAGACTCACAATAAGTCGTGTTTGGCAAAACTGTTTAGGGATTCCCGATCTTGGCCCTGGTCAGACTACATTGTTAGCATAATGCACTAACCAACTTTACCCATTCCACCCATCCATGTCAGAGCAAGAACAATACTCCATACCCCCCTCTCGAAATACTGAGGAAATTCTCGACAACTACAACAGCGATGCCAAAAAGATGCGGGCTAAAGCTGCTAAGGCCAGGATTGCGGCTCGACAGAAAGCGGAACGAGCGGCACAGCAGAGGGCTGCGATTGAGAGGATTCCGCTAGAGCATCGGTACGTGCCTGATCAGGCTAGTTAGGATCAGTTGATCGAATCATCTATCCATCCCCAAAAATCGTACCCATCCCGCAAAACTCTGACAATGCAGCATCCCCAAGTAAAGGCAGGGAGCGGAGCAAAGGCAGGGAGCGGAGCAAAGGCAGGGCTTTGTGATGGCAACATTGGCGCTAGTATTTCAACAAAACGAGGACAATGCATGGTTCATATCCCCTCTCTAACCCAGGTACAATTGGAAATCCTGCGACTGGCAAAAGAAAATCCAGGTGAAACACTTCAGTTATCGTTTGAATCTCCAGTAATGGGCGATGGAGAACCAAGAACCAAAAACCCTTCGCTAATTCAGGAAATGATTGATTTTGGGTTAGTTGAGATCCAAAAGAGTCGGGTTTACTGCGAAATCTCTCGATTTCAAAGAGAGTGTTGGTTTGAGTACTGCGCCGATATAGAGTTGCCATCCATCTATGCTTGGGAGTTATGGCGAAAAGAGTTCATCAATAGTCAAGAGGGATCGACCACTCTGATTACACCAGGGGAAGAGTTTGAGGACTTCAGCTATGTGTGGGTGCAAGAGATGGAATTCCAGGCAGTGCAACCAGGCTAGGCTGAGAGTAGAATAAAGGGCGCAAATGCCAAAAGGGACCAGAGAATGCGTCGAAAACTAGTAGGGACTTATTTCACTTCGGGGATAGCTGCTTTCTATCTAAGCCTTGCTTGCTGTAGTCCTTTACCCCTTTTTGCTCAAGAAGCATCTAGCCCAGTAAAGAATCCACACTACAACGCAGCGGTTTCTAGCCTTGAGCTGAAAGATCTTGAGGGGGCAATGAAGGCAATTAATCAAGCGATCCGGGTAGACCCATCTCTAGCTGAAGCCTATACACTTCGGGGAGTTCTCCTTATGGGTGACAAGAAATTTCAGGAAGCTAATGAGG
This sequence comes from Acaryochloris marina S15, assembly GCF_018336915.1. Classification (GTDB taxonomy): domain Bacteria; phylum Cyanobacteriota; class Cyanobacteriia; order Thermosynechococcales; family Thermosynechococcaceae; genus Acaryochloris; species Acaryochloris marina_A. The sequence continues at coordinate 87,559 of NZ_CP064926.1, forward strand.
ATTTTAGTCAAGTTACAGTTCTTCAGCCTCAAAATGCTGAAGCATATACCAAACTCACCAAAAGCCAGTTAATGCTCAAGGATTATCAGGCGGCTTTGGAATCAGCAACCAAAGCGACAGAACTTGACCCTCAGAATCAAGATGCTGAGCTGCTAAAGCGATTGGCTCAAAGCCTGGTTGAATCTTCTCAATAATGCAGCATCCCCAAGTAAAGGCAGGGAGCGGAGCAAAGGCACGGCTTTGGGATGGCGACATTGCCGATCTGACGTGCGCTAGGCTCTTGCATGTTCTGGCCTGACTTATTGCGATAATCAGATGTTTTTTTCCTCAATACAGGAGCCAGGACATGCCAAGCAGCAAGCGTTTTTCTTCTCTTGAAGGGAGTTTTAGCCTTGCCCCCAGAATGTTATCAAATCGTTGTCATAACTCATTCAGCCCAAGTCAAAATTGAGCATCTAGATAATACATAGATGAAAATCAATTATAAATTGATTGAAAGTTTATAAAAATCTATTTAGAATTGAAGTATTGGCAGCAAGCAAAGTGATTGCAGTATCGCTGACATCAAGCACAATGAAGGCTAGAAGCCATACATTTATGGCGTTAGCAAACCCACTTCGGAGGCAACTATGGAAGGCTACACCTTAATTTGGTTCTTGATTTGGCAGTCTCTCTACTTTTCAATGTTCCTGCATTTCTTCCTTAGCGATGCTTTGAAAGAAACCGAATAATGCCGTGGGAAACTTTGATAAAGCAGTACATAAATACCTAAGTGGCATTCACTAGACCATCTTTACTCATCCATTCCATATCTCTATGGCCGATCAAGAAAAATACTCGATTGACCTCTCCCGAAATACTGAAGAGACTTTAAACCACTCCAACAGCGATGCTAAAAAGATGCGGGCTATAGCTGCAACAACAAGGATTCAAGCTCGACAGCAAGCGGCACAGATAAAAATCGAAGCTAGACAGTACGCAGAACTAGATGCACAACTGAGGGCTGAGATTGAGAAGATTCTACCAGAGTATCAGTACGTGCCCGATCAGGCTAGTTAGCTTCAAGATCGGACAGCCGAAGATTCTCAAAGGTCAGCTTTGCGCCTATCATCGCAGTAATGCTCACAGCCTTCCGGGTATCCTGGTACGAGGATTCACCGCACAGTTTAGTGCAACTGCCAACAGCCCAATCAAATAGACTTGCTTGAAACGACACCTTTCCCTTGAACCACTAACACTGAACAATGGGCATGGTGAACTACATAATTGCTAACACTTCCCAGGAAAAATTCCGTTAACCCTGTGCGACCATGACGCCCCACAATAATTAGATCAGCCTGCCATATCTGAGCAAGATTGCAAACTTGATTCTCTGGGGTTCCCATTATGGCCTCAAAGGTTGCCTTCACTCCCTGTTGTTCTGCTTTTCGGCAATACTCTTGCAACCATAGTTTTGTTTCTGCAAGTCGAGCGCTCCAAGTTTGCTTCGTAATTTGAAAATCATCCGCAGATGGGGAAAGTACACTAGCGCCAACGGGTATCCCTACTATCGGAGCTGCTGAGGTGCCTGAAGGATTAACCTCTACTTCTATGCAGTGTAGGAACATCAACTCAGCCTGATGGAGCTTAGCCGTTTCTAATGCCCGCTCATACACAATAAACTGTAAGGACGAAGCATCCATTGCAACAAAAATGCGCTCATATCCCATGAGTATTCCTTCCTTTGATCCAAACTATAGTTGATGAGATTTCTTATGCTCTTGAAACGAAACTGAAGAGTGAGCGCGCATGTTCTAGCCCTTCAACCCTATCAGTATTCCGCTAAAAAGCACCAACTTCGCTATAGCCCCCTCAAGCTATTCATCGGTGACCTCTAGATACCCCGACAACGCCGCCAGCGTTCGATGCCCCGATATCCGCTGAATGTGTTTCGTCGGCATCCCAGTGTTGTGCATCCAGGTCAGAGCTGTACGCCTAAGCTATGGGTACTGAAGCCCTCCAATCCCACCCGAGCAAAGGTTTGCCTCAATATACGATCTGCTGAATTCACCTTATCCATCGGCATGTCCATGAATGGGCGCAGATAAGGTGATTTTTAAGAGACCCCAGAATCCGTTAGAACGAGCTACATTCTGAGGCTCCTCACAAAACCCTCAAGTCTTTCTTTTAGCTTATCCCTGAGGGCTAGTCGAGGTTGAACGCCACGAGATGTTCAACGAGATCTAAATCAATGGAGGCGCTTACGACCATGGGTAAGATCAAAGTCGAGATTTTAGGCAAAGGCTGCAAAAAATGTAAGCAATTAGAAGCCAACGCTCAAGAGGCACTCGCTGCTCTTCGCTTAGATGGTGATTTTTCTCATATCACAGACACCATGGAAATTATTAATCATGGTGTGATGCAAACGCCAGCTCTCGTTATCGGTGGCAAAGTTCTTAGCCAAGGGAAAGTCATAGAGCCAGACAAAATTCAAGCCTTGATTCAGGTTGCATAGACTCTGTGAGGTATCACTATGCATTTTTGGAAAGCGGAATGGAAGCCACTTTCACTAATTGTGGCTGGTTTTCTGGTGTGCTTCTATCTACCAGTTGAGGCGATTCAGAATTCTGCTCGGTTGAGAAATGCATTTTTTGAAGCCCTGTATTTGGTCCGTTGGGTATGGTTCAACCAAGAGTAACACTTTTGGTTTTACGCTAGACCGGAAGAGTATTGACAAGAAAGGGATATGGAGTTTTGAACTGCAAGAGAGATGTTCTATTAGCCTTCTGGTACTTGAACCACGGCATCAAAACTGAGAAATCTTCACACAATACTCAGGTTCGACCTCTAGTCTTAATCTTGAGAGTAAAAGATCCCCACTGACTGGAGTATTCAAGTGATTAAAAAAATAATCCCAAGTAGCTTCAATACCAGAGCGTCAAAAGCTTCTGATAAGAATGATGGTTTATGTGCTGGCTGGTGGTTAGAGGTTGGCACTGCCAATCCTCCTTGCCTAAATTTCTATGGGCCTTTTGAAGATAAAGCTAAGGCTGAGACCGCAGAACTAGACTTTGTTAGAAAATCTAGAAAGACATCCCCAATTATTTTCACTGACAGTAAGTTTTGCCAGCCACGACAACGCACACTTACAGAGAAAGACTTCACCATTCAAGACTTGGAAGCTTGTCCTCCCACCTTTTTTGAAACCTTGCTGACTGGTCCTCGCATTTATTGACAATCCGAATCTCTATAGCCCTTGCTTGATAGTGATTTTAAGGTTTAGATTCAACCCAAAAGTATAGTCTTGGGTTGAACCATACCGTTTCGCTCAATGAGTTAGTGTACCGATCAATTTTGTAGAGGATTAGGATATGACCACTCTGGCTCTCAATGTTTCTACTGTCAGTCCCCTAGGAGACCGCGTCTTTCTGAAAGTGAGTAAAGCTGAAGAGAAGACCGCAGGTGGAATTTTGATGCCTGACATAGCACGTGAAAAACCTCAAATTGGAGAGGTGGTCAGCGTTGGCCTAGGGAAACGGCAGGACGATGGTTCCAATATACCCATGGATATTCAGAAGGGCGACCAAGTCCTTTATTCCAAATTCTCTGGCACTGATATCAAGTTAGTGTCTTGATTTATTCGCCATGAGCTGGAATAGCTGAAATGCTCTGATAATAGAGAATTCGGAGCACTCCTTGATGAACATTTCCCAACGTGAGCAGCAGATTATCCGTATCCAGTCTCAAAGTTCATATGCCTCTATTAACAAAGCTTTAGAAGCAACCCTGCGCCTTGAGGCTAACCGAGTTACCCAGATAGCAGTAGAGTCAGCACTAGACGAAGAAGTCCAAGCTTATCTATCAGAGCTTCAAGGGACTCGCCCTCGACGTTCAGGCTATTATCAGCGGGTTCTTGATACCCAGTACGGCAGGATTGCTCAACTATCTGTCCCGAAACTACGGAAAGGGAATGCAGACCGAGAGTGGAAGATTCTAGAGCGTTACCAACGAGCCCTCGGTAGCCTTCTAGAGTTTTGCCTGGGCTTGTATGTCATGGGTTTATCGCTTCGAGACTTGCAAGAAGCTCTCTATGAGATCCTGGGAGCAGTTTTATCCGTGAATGCCATTAACCGGATTACTCTCAAAGCTCAGAAGCAAATGCTCCAAAGTCGTCAAACTCGTCTTGAGAAAACCCCTTTTATTCTGATTGTTGATGGAGTGTGGGCGAGTGTTCAATGCGCCTCCGAAGACTTTTGGGAAGACCAAGCTGGACATATCCGGAAGCTACGTCGTGCGGAAGACCGAGTCATCTTAGTGGCCATGGCGATATGGCCAGATGGGACACAAACCGTTCTTCATTACGAAATGGCTGTCCAAGAATCTGAGGCAGCCTGGCTACTGTTCTTTGAGCACCTGCGGCACCGAGGATTGCAAACCCATTTGGTGAAGCTGATTGTCAGTGATGGCACCACTGGACTACCTAAGGTAATTCGCGCTCTGTTTCCCCTCGCACAACATCAACGATGCATTACCCACAAGGTTCGAGCGATGCTCCGGCATTTGGGCTATGAGCAATTGCCACACCTGGATGCTCAAGGACAAGAACTCTCCCACTCTGAAGCAAAGAAGCTGCGATATTCACAAATTAAACACGATGCCTATGCTATCTATAAAGCGCCAGACTGGGAAGAAGCGATTGTGACGTTGCTCGTGTTTGCACAGAAATGGACAGACCTTGAACCCGATGCTGTTAGAACCTTCATCAAAGATTTTGCCCTGACCTTGAGTTTCTATGATTTTGATGAATCCCTTCATTCGCTGATTCGTACTTCCAATGCGCTAGAAAGGCTGTTCCGGAAATTCCGAACCAAGGCTGACGAAATTGGTGCTTTCCCAAATGAGGAGAGCTGTTTAGCGATTTTCTTTCTCGTCTCTCGTAGGGATCATGCCAAGCATGATCGCCTCAAAAACCGTGGCGAATAAATAGGGACACTAACGATATCAAGCTGGGTAATGAAGACTATGTCTTAGTCGGGGAGCAAGATCTACTTGCAGTGATTGGTTAGAGGGTTAAATCATTAGAGGTGAGCCATAATGGCTAAGTCAATTCTGTATGATATTGATGCCCGTCATGCCTTAGAGCAAGGAATTAACCTACTTGCTAAAGCTGTTGCAGTGACATTAGGGCCAAGAGGGCGCAATATCGTTCTGGGAAGTGAATTTGGTGTCCCTCAAATTATCAATGATGGCATCACCATTGCTAAGGGAATTGAACTAGAAAGCCATCTAGCCAATACCGGGGTTTCATTATTACGCCAAGTTGCAGCCAAAACTAATGATGTTGCAGGAGATGGCACTACTACAGCAATTGTTTTAAGTCATGCCATGGTCAAAGAAGCAGCAATTGTAAATTCAATATTTCATGAGGTATCGGCTGCTATTCGAGGCTCTGGATCATCCAACATAAACTGGAGCAAATGCTCCCAACTCTCAAAGAGCAAGTATTTGGTCAAAGTCTGAATATCGTGAAAAAAGCCTTGTCGGGTTCCCCGTTGCTTTCGCATGCGTTGATAAGTGGAGTCCACCAAGTGCAAGACGGTATGAAATAAGAATGCCAACAGGTTGAGTACCAATAGCACAGCAGCAAGGTTCTTCTGACCATGACCAAAATTATGTTCTAAGTGATAGCCCTTGGTTTTGAGGACATTGTGTCCTTCATTCTCCGCTTTCCATCGGGCACGTCCAGCACTGACAATCTCGGCCACACTTTGGTCATTGATGAAATGGTGAGTAATGAACGCGTTGTGATACATAGTCTTTCCATCAGCAGCACGAGTAACAGAGACTTCGCACCAGTTGACCATCACTGCTGGTAGCTCCTCACGCAGGGGGATGCGATTGTAATAGCGATACTGACAAATTTCATGATAGCGACCGTTCCAGCCCCGAGTCTCTAGATGCTCAACATCTCCAATACCTTCTAAATACTCTACCCATTCATATAGCTCTGGATGGGAGGAGGGCAAACAGACAAAAATGAAGTTCAACTCATCCTCTAAACAAGTCTCCACCATCGGTTGACGGCTATAGAGGTCATCGCCAAGAACCGTAATCTTGGCTCCGTCAAACCCTTGAGCATGCCCCTTGATCCACCGTTTGGCCGCAGCGGTTTCACTATCCTGTTTCTCCGCACCATCTTGAGGACGAATGAACTCTGGGGCCAGAGAAATGACATGTTCAATTTCCGGACAAACGAGGACGGGCAACACGGCGGTGTGCGTATAGGTGACACTCCCATCCCGATGGGTTTTGGTAGAACACTGATCGCAACAAATCCGGTTTGAGGAAAAATACTCGCTGCCGTCTAGCCCTACCAACAGGTGTCCACCTAGAACCTTATATTGCTCTAGATAACCTCGTCGTAGGAGAACGCTATAAATTTGATAAAAAATGGGAAACAGAAGACGAAATGCGATCAAGTCCAAAACATTCTTGATTTGGTTGCTCGTGGGGAGTTCTGTTAACTCAAAGAGGGCTTGGGCGTTGTCACGACCATGACGACTATGAACATGGCGTTGGTACTCCAGAAACGAAGGACATTGCATAAAGAAGACAGCAAATGCGCCTAATACAATATCTTTGAGACTAAATTTGGTGCCATTACTGGGTTGACGTGGATCATCGAGGTGCTCAATGAGCTGATGTAGCCAGTGCAGTAAGAGAGGGAAATTTAGAACACCTTCATTCATCGTCTGGGGCTCTGCAAGTGTATGAATACATCCTCAACGACTACAACCTAGCTTGCCAAAATTTTGAATTTACAATTGCTGTCAAAGAAGGGTTGCGGAATGTTACCGCTGGTGCCAATCCGATCTCAATCCGGCGAGGTATCGATAAAGCCACTCATTTTATGTTGGGTCAGATCGCAGAGCATGCTCTACCCGTGCAAAATTCCACCGCTATCACGCAAGTAGCAACCATTGCAGCAGGAAACGACGAAACCGTTGGTCAAATGATTGCAGAAGCGATGGCCAAAGTGGGTCAGAAAGGGGTAATTACCTTAAAAGAAGGTAAGTCGATGCATACCGAAATCGAAATTACTGAGGGAATGCAGTTTGATAAGGGCTATATCTCACCCCACTTTGTCACGGATGCCGAACGAATGGAGGTCATCCTTGAGGATATCTACATTCTACTAGCAGATAAAAAGATCACGTTGGCCCAAGAGCTACTTCCGATTCTGGAGAAAGTCTCTCAGACGGGCAAACCCTTCTTAATCATTGCAGAAGACATCGAAAAGGCAGCCCTAGCAACACTTGTTCTTAATCGGCTGCGGGGGGTTATCAATGTATCTGCAGTCAAGTCTCCTGGATTCGGAGATCGCCGCAACGATCTATTGGCTGATATGGCAGTGTTAACCGGAGGCCAGGTAATCAGCGAAGATGTAGGTCTGACGCTAGAAAACACTACGTTGGAGATGTTGGGGCAGGCACGACGGGTAACGATCACAAAAGATAATACTACCCTCGTTGCCGAAGGGAATGAGGGTAGTATTGAAGCCCGGTGTGAACAGATTCATCGTCAGATCGAGGAAACAGAAGCAACCTTTGAAAAAGAGAAACTGCAAGAGCGTCTAGCGAAACTCACTGGGGGAGTAGCTGTACTCAAGGTCGGAGCTGCTACAGAAACAGAGATGAAGGATCGTAAGTTGAAATTGGAAGATGCGATTAACGCTACCAAGGCGGCGGTTGAGGAAGGGATTGTACCAGGTGGGGGGACAACTCTAGCCCATCTCGTACCCCAACTAGAGGAATGGTCTGCTGAGCATTTAGTTGGAGATGAACTCATTGGGGCAATGATTGTAACTCGTTCTCTCTCAGCTCCCCTAAGGCAGATTGTGGAGAATGCGGGTCGAAATGGCTCGGTGATTGCAGAACGTATCAAGGATCTGGCCTTCAATACTGGCTATGACGCTATAGCAGGCGAGTTTGTAGATATGTTTGCAGCGGGGATTGTAGATCCCGCTAAGGTGACTCGTGCTGCGTTGCGAAATGCAGCTTCAATTGCCGGGATGGTACTGACAACTGAGTGCATCATAGCGGAGCAACCTGAGCCAAAAACAAAAGACTTGGCACATACAGGTGGAGAAGATGGAAGCTTTGGTATGTAATCCTCGTCCACGATGGACTTGACGCATGCTTGAGATATGGAAGGTTGGATATTCTACTGTACCTTCATTTCCTGGCCTGCTGACATCTCTAACAGTTGAGGGATAGTGACGAGTTGATATCCTTGCTGCCTCAATTGGGTGATGATTTGAGGAAGGGCTTTAATGGTCAACTCCCGATCGCCACCGCCGTCATGCATCAATATGATCCCACCTGATGTAGCGTTCTGGAGTATATTTTGCACGGCTTCATCAACCGTCCCATGATAGATATCATCTACACTCCACAAAATAGTGACTTGCTGTTGAGCCTGAGCTTCGGCTACTAAACCATTGTTGAGAAAACCACCGGGTGGGCGGAAGAGAGATGTTTTGACCCCGGTGTACTTTTCAATCGCTTTTGCTGTCCGCTGAATCTCACGCTGGGCTAATGCAGGACTGTGGTTGTGGTAGCCATGACTCCAGGTATGATTACCAATAGCATGACCCTCTAACGCGACTCGTTGGAGTAAGTCTGAGTATTGAGGAATATTGCTACCTAAGACAAAAAACGTCGCTTGGACATTATATTCTTGAAGAATATCTAACACTTTGGATGTTGTTTTTGGCCAAGGTCCATCATCAAAGGTGAGTGCGATCGCTTTTTGATGCGGTTGAAGTGTCACCCTATTGATCGTTCGACCTTGAAACTGTTCAGGGAATTGATAAGAATGACGTTGTTTGAGATCGATTGAAGGTTGACCAGACTCAGATTTGGTCTGTACTAGGGGCGAATTAGCATTCTCTGCACTGACATTCTGGGAAAAATCAGTCACAAAAAATTGACTCGGATTAGTCTGGACAACAAGTGAGATAGTGATGCCCAAAAATAACCCTGCCACTACCAACCATGAATACTGTTGACTGGTAAAACGACTGCTTAATTTTTCCTGTAGCATTACTTGCTCAACTAAAAACCCTTAAATAAGCTCATCAGACTGAACCGGAAAAGCAGAAAGTCAAAGTTCAATGTGCCTGGTCTTTCATTTAGAATTCAATGATTCTGAAAATCAGCTTACCGATGATTTTTGTTTTACTTGCATCAATATGAAAAGTAATGGCCAACTCAACCCCTCCTTTGTATCCCCCAAAAACTTCCGGTTCATCCGCAGATTATCGAGTACCTTAATAAAGATCTTGAAGTCCAGATACTCCAGGATTTTGGGCAGGGTCACTACGAGAACTCTTTCTCATGACAGTTGGTCAAATGGGTTGGGTGACAACGTTGAATATGAGTGACTATATTCTGAGCATGTTCAGATTCTAAATCCTCAACATATCCAAGCAAAGCCACTGCTGCTTCTTGATAACTTAGAAATGGGCCAAAAAAGTACGTGCATATCGGGGATAGCGTTTTGACCTCAACCCACCAGGCTAAACCCAAGTGATTTATGAGTTCAGCCATGTAAATCAATAAAGCATTCATCATACTTCTGAAGTTGTAATTTACAAATTACTTTTGAACATTCATTTGTAAATACTAGAAGAAAAACTTGAGAACACTGTGAAGTTCCAAGGGGCGCTTTCGGGGGATGTTGGAGGGTATGCCTCAGGAAAAAGAGACGGGATCATTATCCCGTCCCTTTTCAAAAAAAGTACATTGACTTTACCTTACATAGAGACGCTATATCCAGACCAAGCAGAATGGTCCCTAGTGGTCATAAGTCGGTGTAAAGATCTAGCTTCGTCATAAGAACGATAAGCCAAGAGCTTCGTGTTAGCGTTACCCTTTGCTGGCATCAGGATACAGGTATTGGGAAGTGTGTGAAATGAACACGCCGATACTAGAACACTTCCTAACTAGGAGCCTGAATCGATTAAGGAAGCTGTTTGAGACAGACTGATCTTTACACCGACTTATGAACTTTTCTTGTCAATTGTGTCTTTAATTCGATGATCTGTTGGCTCAGCTCAGCTAGCTGGGCCTGATTTCTTGTCTCTTCAATCAAAGAGCCAGTTTTCTCGCTGCTAGCCTCTACCTCTCCTGTTGGAGTGTCAATAGCCCCATCCGTTGACTGTTCCAAAGTAGCTTGATCACCGTCTTTATGCTGAGGTGGCTCCTCAGTCTCACTAACTTGCTCAATTCCTGACTCAGCCTTTTCATTGATGACTTTTTCATCGAGTTTCTCATCCATATCTGTGGAAGAAAGAGTGTCGGCTATTTGAACCTCTTCGCTTATGTTGACGTGGTCGTTCATAGATCTTGATTCTCCATACATTCGAGATTTTTGCAGATGTTGTTCATATGAACTTACTTAGGAGCATGAGAGGTCTTTTAGCTCTTCAGGACTTACAGTAACGGAAGCGTAACAGATCCCTAGTCTATGCTGAGTAATTATCTATTTTCTGGCAAATTCCTGTAATTTTTTGACTGAATGATCTTAGGCTAGGGATCTGTTACGCTTCCTCTGCATCTTGGCCATCAAAGCAGAAGCCACTGGATTATTCTGTCTCAAGTAGTCCCGCCAATTCAATCGATTGAGTTGAATAGCTTGGAAATTGAACTGCAAGACCTGGAAGTCGGGAAAATCAACTTTGTAGCTACTTTCCGCTGCTTTACGAGGGCTGTCATAAGAGAATATAACTACTGGATAAATGGGCAGATCATGCTTCTCATGCAATCGTCCAAAGTAGTAGAACATTCGTTTCTCAAAGTCAGGCTGATCAGACGATTGCGGTTCGATGTGAAAGAGGAAATAGCTCTCCTGACCTCGAAACTGGATTTGAGCCAGAAGATCAATAATGCGCTTCTCTTCTAGCGCCAATACTGCTGTAGACCTCCTAGGACAAAAATATCACAGGTCCACGTTCAACATAGTCCAAGACTTGAGGCAAAAACAATTCTAGGAATTCCCAAAAGAACGTTTCAATCAGTTCTTTAAACAAACCATCGTGGTCAATGGACCCTTGCTGTGTCACCCGCTTCTCCATCTATCACATTCGATTAGCTGCTTGAGTGTATCACCGAGTTTCTTCTCAATAAATTTGAGTCAAGCGGCCTACAGATCTGACAAAAGACCAGCCCGACCAAGACCACCAGCGAACACCAGCGAACACCAGAATCTCCAAAGTCAATCGGGGAAAGAATTCTAGAGACGAGCCTAGGGTAGTCATTTTTTGCCGGGTAGTCGGGGGGCAGCGAAGCCCCCAAACCCCCTCAGAACCGGACTTGCGACTTTCACCGCATCCGGCTCAAGCGGTCAAATAACTGGCGATTTCCATGTACTTGTTGGTGGCAATAAAAGTGTAGAAGCACCAGGTTTCCATAGGTGTCCTTTCCCCCTTGAGCTTTAGGAATCCTATGGTGAATATGTAGAGATTCCCCGTTATATAGGCTTTCTCTACAAATCGGACATATGTGTTTCTGATTATTTGCCACTTTTAGATAACTGGGATATTTCACCTTCCCTGCTTTGTTTCTCTTCTTCCAATACTCCCTTAATTCAGGATCATCAGGAGAAGATCTACCTTTAACCATGACGTGTCTTTTGATATTGAAACTATTCATTTTCAACATCGTATTGCCATTGGTTTTATCCATAAAGCTAGATGAGCTTTGTGGGTAAAGAGGGCTAATTCCCCAGTATTTCTCTCGCAACCATCCATAGGATTTATGGATGTGGGTTCTTCTTGCGAATCTATAACATCGATGATAGATAAACCTATCGAGCTTGTTAAAAATTTCGCTGCTGACTACGTGTCTATAGTAGTTACACCAACCCCTTATTTTAGGATTGATTTCAGCTATGAGAAGAACAACTTCCTTTCCTAGACAGGACTTGAAAATATCTCTAATTTGATTTCTAAATTTAGAGATATTAGATTTGGATGGTTTTATCAGTAGTTTATTTCCAGATTTTGAATTCTGGTCTTTATACTGCCTGATATTAAAGCCCAAGAAGTCAAATCCTTCCTCTATGTGTATAACTCTAGTCTTATCCTCGGAGAAAACTAGACTTCTGTACTTGAGGAATTCTTCTACCTCTTGTTTTGCTTTTTCGGCATCATTCTTAGACTGACAAAAGACCACAAAGTCATCAGCATATCTGACAAGTATTCGTGGTGTTCTGACTGAATTGCCTATTGGCTGTTTGACGCCTATCCAATCTTCCATTCCGTGAAGGGCAATATTAGCTAATAGTGGGCTAATTATGCCTCCCTGTGGTGTTCCTGCCTCTGTTGGATGAAAAATACCATCTTCCATGAACCCTGATTTTAGCCATTCTTTGATAAGTTTCCTGGCTGGAAAATTACCAATCTGACCCATTAGAAATCCATGATCGATTTCGTTGAAACACCCTTTTATATCTGCCTCCAAAATCCACTTTTTATTTCCGCTCGGCCGAGCAGTATTGAAGATTTTTTGGATGGCATCATGGGTGCTTCTTCCCGGTCGAAAACCATAGCTACATCCTTCAAACTTTGCTTCCCAAAATGGCTCCAATGCACTTTTAACGATTGCCTGAAGGCAGCGGTCAATTATGGATGGTATGCCTAATGGCCGCTTCTTACCATTTGATTTAGGAATATATATTCGTTTGGATGGTAGTGGTTTCCACGGTATAAACTTTCTCAGTATATCAACCAAACAGCTTCTGGCTTCTGGTGTTTTTACTAGGAGTTTATCTATTCCAGGTGTATTTTTCCCTTGGTTGATTTGAGTTACTCTTCTTACTGCTATTAGCGTATTGGAATAACTCTTCATTATCAACTTCTGGAGGCTGCGTACACGTTTCCAGTTATTCTTTTGAGAAGCCTTGAATATTCTCTGTCTTAAATTCCTAACAGTCCGATTGGCCTTACGCCAATTAATCGTATTCCAATCAGTTGTTCTTTGGCTTACGTTTGCTACCATTGGTAACACCTAACTTTTTGCTCAAAGTTCAGTCTTCTTACCTAGAATTTCAAGGTGACTACCTGTCTCACGTCAGCAGTCTTTCGACTTAAGCATTTCGCTCTATCCACTCGGTTATGATTTCCCGTTGCCTTTCGGCTAGTGGCCTTTGCTTCTTGAGACATCCTGTTCCCACTGAGGGGTTGGGCATCCCTCACGGTTTGCTTACTGGAAGAGAAGTACTCTCACAGACCTCATTGGGGTTTCCATGTTCCGCTAGAACAGGAGAACGGATGAGGTTAGGATTCCTTTATACTCCGGGGATTGGGTACCCCTACAAAAACGCTACACAGCTCGTTTTGCCCATTAATTCCCGCATAACCCTGTCAGCCATTTTGGGTTACCTAAAATTTCGGAGCCTCAACAAGGATTCACTTGTGTTATCCATACTCATCTTGCCCTAGCCCTTTACCCAGTTATGGCTATTAGTCAGGGGCATTTAACCTCTTCAGCTTCACACGCTGGACTTACATCTGGCGCATGTCCGAGGCGGACACCTGCCGTTGGGTACTGGCAGGGGATTCTCAGAAGGCCGGGAATCCACTCGTTCTAGCGACATCGTGTCGCGAAGTGTAAGTTTTAGTGTAATACAGATTTTGGTACAAAATCTGGAATTAAAACCACAGGTCTAATATAGTGATCTTGGACTTCATGCTCTGTGGTGCAAATTATTTCGTGTTTGGCTCAACATGCCGACTTGCCACCTAGGCTGAATTTTTCTGTAGCCAGTTCACTAAATCAGCAGATTCCGTAAAGTCGAGCAATGCTTCGCCCAATGCTTCGAGCTGATCGAGGGAGAGGGACTGGATTTGCGATCGCAACTCTGGGGAAACGTCACCAAGACGTCGGGTGAGTTGACGGAGGATAAGCGATTGTCCTTCTTCCTGCCGTCCTTCTTCACGTCCTTCTTCACGTCCTTCTTGGCGACCTTCTTGAAGAAATTCTTCTTTCCACTCTTGATAGATGACTGACTGTTGCATAATCTCTTTCCGCAGAACTTGATTAATGACGTCCCTCTCCAATGTTAACCCAGCTAGAATCCCAGTGGAGGCAGCCACATTACTTTGAACCCGTGTTTCTGAAACTACATCAATACGTTCAGCCACCTGTCGCAAGGTTTGAGCTTGATCTGGAGTATTGGTTAAAACAGCTAATGGAAGCAGCCCCGTCGATTCCAAGAAGAGTTGTGTTGGCTGCTCCCAGAGGCGTACGACCTCAAACTCATGGCGAGTTCTCGGAATCTCAAATGCTGTCTGGAAAACATAATCTGATTGGGATGGAGTCAAATAGATTACCACCTGCTTCATCTCTTTCTGGGGAAAGCGACGATAGACCCGCAAGCGATAATCAGCCATGCGATAAGGCATATTCGGATCGGGTTCCGTTTGAAATTCTAGATGAAGAATGTACTCTTCAGAAGCTAGCAATATCAATGCATCGGCTCGAATCGGCTCGAGGGACAGTTCTGAGGGACTGAGTTCAGTGAGAGGAATAGGTTCACCGAGTAGCCAAGAAGCGAAATCACTGGAAAAGCTTTCTGCAAGGAACTTACAGGTGGAATCAAACATGCAGGAATTATATCAGTCTCTGGAGGATGTTCTCTTTGGGCAGGCTGTCCTTAGCTAGACAAACCCGTCCAGCGCTCAGAGTTGAGAACATGACTTTAGCTCAGTCGATAATTTGAATCTGGTAGCTGTAACCTTGCTCCGTCAAAAATAATTGTCGATGTCGAGCAAAATCCTCTTCGCAGGTCTGTAATGAGACGAGACTATAAAACTGTGCAGGGTGACCATCTGCCTTGGGGCGGAGAATTCTGCCCAATCGCTGAGCTTCTTCCTGACGCGAACCATATTTACCTGAGACCTGAATTAAAACATCAGCATCGGGTAAGTCCAACGCAAAATTTCCTACTCTGGATAGTACGAGTCCCTGAAATTTCCCTTGGCGAAATTCTCCATAAAGCCGTTCCCGTTCCTTTTGAGCAGTTTTCCCAGTAATTAACGGCAAGTCTGTCAATTCAGCGATCGCTTGGAGCTGGGAAATATACTCACCAATAATCAAAATTCGATGCCCGCTCTCTTGCTGCAATAGCTCCTCTATGACCTTCAGCTTGCGTGGATTCTCCGCTGCGACCCGAAATTGCTGTCGGCGAGGAGTCAGGGCATATTCCATTTGCCGTTCTGGGTCTTGGCCAATCCTGATTTCAGTACATTCTGCAGTGGCGATAAAGCCTTGCCCTTCCAACTCTCGCCAAGGGACGTCATAGCGTTTAGGGCCGATCAGTGCAAACACATCCCCCTCACGGCCATCTTCACGGATTAGCGTTGCGGTTAGTCCCAAGCGGCGGCGAGCCTGTAACTCAGCCGTAACTCGAAAGATAGGAGCAGGGAGCAGATGGACTTCATCATAGATGACCAGTCCCCAAGCATGAGCATTAAACAGCTTAAAGTGTGGAAACTCAGATTCGGGTGAAGGTCGATAGGTGAGAATTTGGTAGGTTGCCAGGGTAACTGGGCCGGTTGATTTTTGCTCACCACTGTATTCAGCAATGGCATCTTCAGGCAGGTTAGTTTTATCTAATAACTCCCGCTGCCACTGGCGGACGGAGGTCAGATTGCTGGTAAGAATGAGGGTATGTTCTTGGACTGCAGCCATAACGGCCATCCCCACCATTGTTTTGCCCGCTCCACAGGGCAAAACAATCACCCCACTCCCACCTTGAGTACTTCCCGCTTGATAAAACATATCTGCAGCGTCTTGTTGATAGGGTCGCAGGTGAAACGATGAACCAGTTCGAGTTTGTTGGAGCAGCTGGAGCGATAAAGCCTCCCCATCCACGTATCCTGCAAGGTCCTCAGCTGGGTAGCCTGCTGTCAGCAAGGCTTGTTTCAGAAGTCCTCGATAACTGTAGTCAACCTGAAAGGAGCGGTTAGACTTTTGTACCCCTAACAGTGGAGAGACCTGCTCGTCTCTGCGTAAGAGTTCGACTAAAGGTAGGGTGGCAATCGTCAGCAACAACTGGAGCCCATCTTTTTCAATCACGGTTAATCCATACCGCTGTCCCAATGCCTCAATTTCTTGAGCCACGGCATCTGGCATGGGATATTTTGCATGCTGTTTGAGTGCTCCAATCATCTCTGATATGGGCATCCCAGCAGCCCGAGCATTCCAAATGCTGAGGGGGGTCAGTTGATAGGTATGGATATGTTCGGGGCTTTTGACTAATTCCGCAAAAGGGGAGATCGCTTCCCGAGCAGCATCAGCAGTGGGAGCATGCACCTCCAAGAGTACGGAGCGATCACTCTGAATGATTAAGGCATTTTCAGCAATGTAGGTCATCTTCTAGGAGAGGGAGATGCTATAACCGAGTTTTCGTAAAGCATTGCGAAATCTTGTCTCTGTGTCTGTGGGCACCACTAGATGACGGTCGCCTGCTAAAAAACAGAATTTCTTGGTACGGGAATCGTTGGCAATCAGGGTGGCAAGCATGGGGTCATTGCATTCAATCAGCCGAGCGGTCCCCTGATCGACTAAGCTCTGACTCCGAGTTTCTAAATCTGCTATAAACTGCTCGACCGTGTTCGGCAATGGATCTAGACTGCCTTTTTCCAGAAATTGCTGCAGGTCTTTGAGGCCATGGCCAGAGGCAAGAGAACTCAAGGCTTGCTCCCGATTCAGCTTCCAGACAACATCAGACTCCTGTTTGGCATACAGTTCTAACACTAGGGTCTCAGCACTAGTAAGGGGTTGACCCGTCACGATCACGTCTAGATTGGGTAGAACTCGGAGGGTTGATGCCACTGCCACAGCGGTAGGAATATATTGAGTAATTAATCCCAAACAGTAAGCCCCTAAAGCATTCACCCGAAAACAGACCAAACCGTCATATCGGCTCACAAACGCCAAGTTGTCTGCTCCCCAGTAATCATTCACCTCCTCCACTTCTCCGTCATACGGAGAAACATAACCGACATCAATGAGGCCAAGGGTAGCAGCATATTCCAACAAGAAGCACCGCAAATAGCATGACTGCAAAATGCTCCAGTTTGAACCAGCATCGTATAAGTCACCATAACCAGATTCAAGAAAGTAGAGGTTTTCTGGATTTCGACTCACAACAAAGGTCTGATGGGTCGCAATCATATACCGTCTAAAGTCTGATACATCGATCCATTCCATGACTGGACAACCCTGAAGGGCGGCCAAGATAACTGACCGGCGATTGGGTGGAGATGTCAATCCTCGTTTCCCTTTTCCGGTTTGGCCTTTAATTTGATCAATACGACGCAATTCATCAAACTGTCGAGTCTTGAGCCATTTTTTCCAGGCGATCTGAAGCGTTTTAGCCGGGTCTGTGCCTAATGCTTTTTGACCGGCAGGGGTGAGTTCTAATTTCTTGCCAGATAGAGAAGCAAGTCCAGTGGCTTGGACAATGAGGGGCCAAGCGAGAGATTTGATGGGGCCAATCGGGTGATTTTCCTGCCAGTCCTCAGTCGGGACAAATTCGTCATAATAGTCCCCACCTTGAAGGTGGGGTGATATTGTTTTGATCGTTGCAGCAGAGGGGAAGTAGGTCTTGTCACTCACGGCAACTTTACCCAGGTTGATCAGACGAAGGATGGCCAGAAGATCCTGATGGGCAACTCGTTCTGTTTCAACATGAGTAATCGGTAAATGCTCGGTGATAATTTGTTCGGTTCTAGATTGATAGTCATACAAGATTCGCTCCATCGCCCAAAGGGTGGGCTTTTCCTTTGATGTCTTTAGGGTTAACTTCTTAGGTTGAGGAACGAATTGTTGGAGTTCCAGATGGAGATCACCAGGGAGAGTTATACCCGGTTCAGAAGAATACCGATTGCTGGTATAGAAGAACAATCCTAAAGCGGAGGGAGTATGAAAGTACCCATATTTTCGCTCTCCCCAATGTGGATGGCTACCATACTTGGCCTCGAACGGAAGGGCTTGAAACTGACCATCTATTGAATAAGTCGCTTCTGCTACGGCAGCTTGCTGAACCGGGTCAAGTGTGTTCCAAATGGCTCTTAGCTTCTTCCCTTGCAGATGAGTTGCAATTTCTTTAACGAGGTCATTCTTCCGAGTCAATTTGTGACTTACAGGTAACAAATTGAGCAACTTTTTCAAATAGTCAACGTTACGCTGACTGAGTGCTTCGGTGACGGTTGAAAATTGCTCGTAGGAAGAATAGGCCATCGCTGTTAGTGCTTGGTCAAAGTGATAAGGGTAGGCTTGGTGTCTCTAGACTCCTCCATAGTTTGACAGTCAAACACCTAATACTACAAGGGAATTAAAGGCATGTTAGCTCAATAATCTGTAACGCTTCCAGATCAGGCAAACAGAACCACCAACAAACAGCTGATATTTCAGGTCAACTGGATAAAAACCCGAAATGAGTTGGCAGTTAAATCGTCTGTCTCTTCTTTTTCAGTTATTGATATCAGGTTTAATATAGCGATCTGACGTGAGTTGTGAGACTTATATTCAACCTAAATGGACACTGGTAAAGATTTCAGCCTCTCTACATCTCACGATTGATTTCAGATTGCTATAGTCAATATTTTTGGTCAGCTAGATAAAAACCCGAAACCAGTTGTAGGAGTATTCTAGAACTTGAACTATACCCAGCCACGTAAAGGCTTAGGCAGTCGCACCTCAATAACATTAATCTAATAGTAGGATAAGCTAATTTTTCACTCAAAGTCTCCTACAACTCTAAGAGTTCAGGAAATAAAATGAAAGAACTTGAAGAACAGCTTGCTCGTGCGAAACTCCTCGCATCAATAACTCAGCACATTCGTGAGTCCCTCAGCTTTGATGAGATTTTAACTACAACCGTTAATGAAGTTCGTGAAGTTTTTCAAGCAGATCGAGTACTCATTTTTCATCTCACCTCACAAGGATCTGGGGTAGTCATTAAGGAATCTGTGTTGCCAGAATACCCGGTGACATTAGAAATGCTATTTCTGGATGAATGTTTCCCTGAGGAGTGTTACGAGTTCTACTGTCAGGGTAACCCTCGCATTGTTTTAGATGTTTTCAAAGATGAGTGGGCTGACTGCCTGGCAGAGTTTATGGATCAGGTGGGAGTTAAAACGAAAATCGTTGCGCCCATTGTCCAACTGGATAACGATAACTTGCCGAGGGTATGGGGGCTGTTGATTGTCCATAGCTGTGCCTACTTTCGTCAATGGCAGGCCACGGATGCTGAATTACTACAAAGTATTAGTAATCAATTGGCGATTGCCCTGAAACAATCCGACCTTTACACCCAGCTTCAAACCCGTGAAACTCATCTGCGCAACATGTTCGAGAATGCGGTGAATGGGATGACTATGCTCACTATGAATGGGCATTTCATTCAAGTTAACCCTGCTCTATGTCAATTACTAGGGTATTCAAATTCAGAACTACTCCAATTACCAATTCAAGACCTGATCCAGCCACAAGAGCTCGACCGTTATCGCAATAGCGTTCAAGATTTAATTAAAGATCGGACCTCTAGTCTCCAATTTGAAAGCGAGTTAAACCATATATCAGGAAAGACTATATGGACCATTTGCAGTGCATCCCTTGTCCGCGATTCGGCAGGGAAGCCACTCTATTTTGTTGTACAAGTGGTAGATATTTCTGAACGTCGTGCCTTAGAGCAGATGAAAAGTGAGTTTATCTCTAGTGTTAGTCATGAGTTGCGTACTCCACTCACCTCTATTCATGGCTCCCTAGGACTACTAGTATCTGGGGCACTTGATGAGCAGCCCGAAGCCAGTAAGCAGATGATAGAGATTGCTGCTACGGAATCAGCGCGTTTGGTTCGCTTAGTTAGTGACATCCTAGATATAGAACGCCTTGAAACAAACAAAATCACGTTGCATCAACAGTGGTGTGATGCTACTTCTCTTCTACAAAGAGTGAGTGAAATCCTACGCCAGACTGCTGAAGACAACGATATCAGCCTTATCATTACACCCACTTCCACTCAAGTCTGGGCAGATGAAGATCGCATCATTCAAGTCCTAGTGAATCTTGTCAGCAATGCGATTAAATTCTCAAACCCTGGATCAACTGTAAGTCTGAGTGTTCCAGCTCAGAATGGCAATCCGATATTGCCATCACAAGGTAAACGACAAGATACACATTCAGATCCTCTCGATCAAGGTATTTCTGCTGCTTTACAGATCCTGTTTCAGGTCAAAGATCATGGCAAGGGTATTCCAGCAGATAAATTAGAAATCATTTTTGATCGATTTCAACAGGTTAATGGTTCTGATTCCCGTGAGCAAGGAGGTACAGGTCTAGGTTTAGCCATCTGTCAGAATATAGTGCAGCAACATGGCGGCATGATTTGGGTGGAAAGCGTATTAGGTCAAGGCAGTTCATTTTACTTTACGCTCCCTGCCTCTGAAAGCCAGTAGTATCAAGTTATCAGCAACTGAAGACTTACTTTAGGACGTAAGATTTAATGTCACAGAAACATATCCTCCTCATTGATGATGAAGAGCACATCAGAACAGTGGTTCAGGCTTGCTTGGTGAATTTAGGTGGATGGACTGTTTCAATAGCTGAGTCGGGTCCACAAGGATTAGTAATAGCTAAACAAGAGCATCCAGATGCAATATTGCTTGATTATATGATGCCGGAAATGGATGGGATAATGCTTCTTCGCGAATTGAGGCAGGACAAAACAATCCAATCTATTCCAGTGGTAATGCTAACCGCAAGAGCACAACTAAATGACCAATTGGAATATGCCGAGTTGGATGTTTTAGGCGTCATTAGCAAGCCTTTCGAACCCCAACTGTTAACGGCTCAGGTGGCTAATATGCTTGGTTGGTAATGATGAGAAGAAGATTAGCTTGGGAATTTATATAACTGCATCAACATAATTTTTTAGAGAAATATCTAATATGATTAAAGTGATCAAGATTGTTGCATTCATTTGTTATATTCTTATAAGTTAAACGCATTTTCATCTTCATTTAAGCCTCTTCTTTCCATCCCAGCATTGTCAGCATTGTAGGCACTAAGTCGCTAGGTTCAAAAGGCTTCGTAATTACCCCAGTAACTCCAATTTCTTTCCACTTTTGGGTCTCGCCCATTTTTGTTTTAGCAGTAACAAGAATAATGGGGATATTCTGCGTCTTTAATTGGGAATGTAACTGGTGTATGGTGGCAAAGCCATCCATGTCTGGCATCATCATATCAAGCAGAATAGCGTCAGGTTTCTCTGCTTGAGCAATTGTAATTCCCTCTAAACCTGAGGATGCTATTAAAACCTCCCAACTAGCAAAAGTTTTTAGGGTCAACTGGATCACCAACCGAATGATTTCATCATCATCGATCACTAAAATTTGCTTGGAGCCCATCTCCCTCATTTCCTATTGCGTGTTGTGAACTTATAGTGATGGCCGGATAGGGATTGCTACGAAAAAACAACTACCCTCCCCTAGGGTACTTTCTATCCAAATCTTGCCTCCATGTTCTTCGACAATATGCTTGCAGATAGATAGCCCTAATCCTGTTCCTTTTGTGAATTGGGTATTTGAGACATCAAGTTTACTAAATCGTTCAAAGATTTTCTCGAATTTATCCTGGGGAATGCCACGCCCTTGATCTTTAACAGTAAATAAGACTGTTGGGATCGATTCATTCACCTCATTGATGAGTTGTTGGTCTCCCTCACCCCGTTCGACATTCAACCAAATACTTCCTCCAGAAGAGGAAAATTTCAGAGCATTTTCGAGGAGATTATTAAAGACTTGAATCAACCGATCAGCATCGGCTTCTAGCTCTATACCTGGGTCTGAGATTTCAATATGGATTTGGGTTTTTCCCATCATCTGCTGGAGATTTTGATGGGCTAGCTGAGTAAGATCAGTTGTTTGCACTACCGTTCTCTTGAGGGCAAATCGACCAGACTCCAATCGTTCCATTTCCAAAATGTCATTCACTAAACGGACAAGATGTCGAGAGTTAGCAGCCGAGACATTCAGAAGCTTTCCTCCCTCTTCCGAGTGCAGAAGAGTAGGTTGTTGAGAGAGAAGTTGTAAACAGCCATGAATTCCTGCCAGAGGATTGCGCAGTTCATGACTGACTACTGCAAGAAACTCATCTTTAACCTGTTCAGCAGCTTTCCGGTCAGTAATATCTAAAACAGTCCCAAACAAGTGAGAGACCTGCTTGCTCTCATTTAATACGGGGCCACATTTGACATGTATATGCCTTTGAGCCCCCTGAGAGTGATCAAGTCTTAAATCTCTCTGAAACAGGAGACCGTTAGTGAGACTTTGTTGAATCGCCTCATCTAATATGATTTGATCCTCTGGATTTAATAAATTAATAAAATCTGCATATGCAGGAGGACCTTGGCTTAACTCACAACCAAAGATATGGAACATTCCTTCTGACCAGGTTAGAGTTTCAGTTGCTACCTCATAGTCCCAGTTGCCAATTCGAGCTATACGCTGGGCCTCTAACAGCTTGTTCTCACTGGAACGAAGTTTCTTCTCTGCATGTTGGCGTTCCAGGAGTTCTTGGCTCAGGTGGGTATTGGCCGCTTCGAGTTCAGTAGTCCGTTCTAAGACCCTACTTTCTAATTCTGCATTCACTTGCCGCAAAGCTGCATCTGCCTGATGTGCGATGAGAAAGCGGCCAATGCTTTGAGCCATTAGCTCGATCGTCTCTTTAGTATGGGTATCCTGACGGAGGTATCTGCTCTCCGTTGAGAAAAAATTGAGTGTTCCATAAATGGCTTTCCCACCTTCCAAATAAATCGGAGTGCCAATATATGAGGTTAAGGATACGGTCATATCCTCCTCAGTCATTTCGTCTGAACGAGTGTAGACTACCGTTCTTTTATCTTGCATGACCTTTATGCAGTGAGGGGTACACAATGAAAGAGTAGAGCTAGCAGCCAGATTAGGCAGCTTAGATTCACACGAAACTATTGTGTAAGTATCACCGTCCACTTGACTGATTACCCCTGTTGGATAATCTAAAAGCTCACAGCCTGTGTGCAGATAATCACTGAAGCGTTCTTCTAAACTGATGTAGTTTGTTGTTGCTAACCGATGGAGATGCTCAAGGTGATGACTGAATTCGGCTAGTTCTCCCTGGACCTGTTTGAGATCGTCAATATTCACAAAGGTGAGAACAACCCCATCCTTCACCTCATCCTCCCTTAGGTAGGGATTCACATACAACAGCAACTGTTCCCCGGTTTCTGGAATCACTACCTCCTTGCTCATCACGGAGGCATCTACGATCGCCTGCTTTAGATCATCTACGAGATGTGGATAATCAAGTTTATGGGTGAAATGGGCTAAGGGACGGCCCACATCAGCAGGTCTAATGTTGATGGCTCGGGTAGCAGCAGGGGTAAATTTGCGAATATTGAGGTCGTGGTCTAAGAATACGACCCCTATATTTGTGCTCCGAAGTAAGTTATCAATATCGTTATTGAGTTCGATTAACTCTTGAATCTTACTTTGATAACCTGAGTTCACCGTATACAGTTCTTCGTTAACTGACTGGAGTTCTTCGTTCGTACTTTGCAATTCCTCATTGGAAGCAAGCAATTCTTCATTGGTTGCCTGCTGTTCCTCATTTGTGGTCTCTAGTTCCTCAATCGTGACTTGCAAATTCTCGCGGGTTTGGTTAAGTTCATATTCCAATTCAGTAATTCTTTTCGTGGCTTCTGTATCTATTTCAAAATTGGTAACAGTTTGCACCACTACTGGGTTAGTCTCTACTTCAAATACAACAATTAAATAATCTTCAATTCCCGGTGTCGGGTCACCAATATTCACCCGCAGGTTGATTGTCCAGTCTTCTTCACCACGGGAGAGTTTGATGTTGGTGTACAGGACGGGCTCTTTATCCCGCTTGGCACGGTGAAGAGCAGTGCTCAGCGGCAACTTAAAGGCAGAGGGTACTAACTCTGTCACGTCTACCTTCACATCACCTAAGGGGAATTCCAATAGTTGATCGGGATCATGGAAAATGTGGAGAAGTTGATTGTCATAATCAACAAGAAAGCAGGTGAGGCGCTTCTGGGCAAAGCAAAATTGATAGACTTGACCGAGCAAGCGGTCAAACTGAGGTCGCCGTGATTTTAAACGGGTTGAGGCCGGAATCGCGGTCAGAATCCGATGCTGAGTTAATGGGGCTAAGGGAAGTTGTACGTCCCGACGTTTACGAAAAATCTTCCACTTCGCTTCTAAGGGAAGGAACTCACTAGCCAAGTCTCCCAATGTTTCGGAGTTCCCTAAAAATAAAGCCCCCTGAGGAGCTAGTGCAAAATGTAGTAACCGTAACACCTGTTGTTGCAGCTGGGGTTGCATATAAATCAAGACATTACGGCAGCTCACTAGATGCATCTTAGAAAAGCCAGCATTCTTAGTTAGATCATGGGGGGCAATGATGAGCATTTCCCGTAGTGCCCGTTTAACCTGGTAATGTTCTCCTTCATCGGTAAAATAACGGTCTAAGCGTTCTGAGGAGATGGAATTGGCAATACTTTTTGGATAAATACCACTGGAGGCTGTTTCTAGTGAATTTCGGTCTAGGTCTGTTGCGAAGATTTTCACATTGATAGGTTTTTCAGCCCGTTCTACAGCTTCATCTACTAATATGGCCATGGAATAGGCTTCTTCACCCGTCGCACAGGCTGAAATCCATATCCTCAGTTGTTGATGGATGGACAGCCCCTCGATCAGTTGGGGAAGTACTTGAGTTTCTAAATACTCCCATGCAGGAAGATCCCGGAAGAAGCGGGTTGCATTGATCAATAAATCCTGGCGCAACAGCTTCTGTTCTTCTTCTGAGGATTCAATCAGACGAATATAGTTTTCCAGATTGCTGCATCGGATGAGGGCACACCGATGAGTAATCCGACGACTGATCGTACTAATTTTGTAGTGGGAGAAGTCGATTTGCTCACGCTCTGCCAATATATCCAAGATCCGTTGGAGCTGGTTCGGGTCCACGAGGCCGGATTCTTCTGACGTATATCCGGGATAACTAGCTGAAAGACTGACGATGTCATAGACCACCTGAGCCAACTCCTGGGGTGAGAGAATCTCATCTACCAAACCAGAAGGGATTGCACTTGTGGGCATACTGGTAAACTGGGCCGTCTCCGGGGACTGGACAAGAGCGACACCACCCGCACGACTCACTTCCTGCAGCCCTTGGGTTCCATCACTACCCGTTCCTGACAGTAAAATGCAAATCGTTCGTTCTCCCCATTCGTGAGCGAGAGATTGGAAAAATTCGTTAATAGGATAATTCAGCGTATCAGGTTGTTTGCGCAGTCTTAGTTGTTGCTTTTTGAGACGGAGAGTCTTGCGTGGAGGAAGTACATAGACAGCATTTGGTCTCAAAAGCATACTGTCTTCAATGGAATGAACGGGTAAGTGAGTCCGCCGCTGTAATATTTCTGGCATCAGACTTTTAAAGTCTGGGGCCAGGTGTTGCACCACAACAAAGGCAGCTCCTGGATTTTCGGGTAAATGAGAGAAAAATGATTCTAATGCTTGTAAGCCCCCAGCGGAAGCCCCTATTGCCACTACAAAAAACTCATCTATCGAACGCTTAGGTTCTGGCTCCTTCTCTTTATTCTGGTGGCGGGACATAAAAGCACCTCTCTCTAGTTGATATAGATCAACTTGATGTCATCCAACTCGCAAAAACTAGTAAAGCTTTCTGTAAGTCCTTACAACAATTGAAAACCAAAAGCTTTCCCCCAAGAGTTCTTAGATTACTTGGGGAACGGAGGAAGTACTAAAGCTAGTGAGTACTAGATTATTTAAAGCGTTGGTAAATTCAAAAACAGACGAGCACTCTGATTTATTGCAATGAAATCCTAGAACTAATGAAGGAGTTTAATTTACATAAATTCAAACTATGTTGATATATAGTCATAATGATTTAATTTTCTTTTAATATTTAATGACAGCTTTATTGTAAAGTGACGCGCCTGGAAGGACAATGAAGATGAAACATTGATTTACAACCCCAAAGGTTGTCTTATCCCTAGTGCTCATAAGGCGGCTTCCATGAAACTTATTACCTTCACGTAAGATGTAGGGGTTTTGGTTTGGGGCGAGGGAGGCTATGACGCCTCGCCCCAAACCAAAACCCCATATAGTGATCTTGGAATCTATGCTCTGTGGAATAATTTATGTCGCGTTTCGCTCAACGCTCCGACATCCCAACCGTCCGTCTCATTGAGTTCGGCACAGAAAAATCAGAGGAGAGCAAGCCTGTATCTATTCCGCTTACTTTCCCATACAGAGAACATAGTCTCAAAACATTTCAGGACATGCGTTAGTGTTGCCATCCCTGAAGGCCTAGGATGCTGGAAACGGATGATCTGCTGTTTTCTCAGAGCAATACTCTAAATACTCTATTGATAGAGTATTTCAGTTATTCCAGCTCATGGCGATTAAATCGAGCCAGCAACGTAGGCAATATTTCAGAGACAGGATTAGGTTTGACGATAGCAAAATATTCTGTTGATTTGCATGGGGGTAAGATCCTACTCGCTAGTCAAGAAAAGGTTGGTACTGTCTTTACTGTGCGACTTCCAGTTAGGGGTATTTAACGGGATTGGGGAAAACAAATTTCAAATGACGTTCCAGTCTCTCGTTTAACAGTTATGGTACCTGAAATCTGTTTTGTTAAGGTGTTAACCATCCGTAAGCCCAAAGTTTGGGATCTTGCAAAGTTCAGGTTAGCGGGTAAACCAATACCGCTATCAGAAATTTTCAATGCCAACATCTGTTTTGCAGTTTGGGTCATGTGGATATCAATTTGTCCATCATGTTGCTGAGGAAATGCATATTTGAGAGAATTAGAGACTAACTCATTGATAATCAGACCACAAGGTACTGCAGTGTCGATTTCAAGGTAGATATTGGGGCTAAAAATGGTAATACGGATTTGGCTCACTTTAGAGCGGTAAGATCGCAAAAGGTTGTTCGTTAAGTCAGTGACATAAGTCTTAAAATTTATCTTTGACAAGCTTTCTGACTGGTACAAGTTCTCATGGACTAAAGCCATTGATTTAACACGATCCTGGCTTTCCTGCATAATTTCTGCAACTTGCAAATTAGTATTTGTCTGGCTTTGTAAATTAAGTAGACTACATATCACCTGTAAGTTATTTTTCACCCGGTGATGAATTTCTTGGGCACTGTTCATTTCAGGGTTACAGATCTAGTCCACAGTTGAGTGAAATCAAGACATTTTGAGATCTCGGGTATGGCGATCAGGGATACTCTTTCAATGTCGTCAACTTCTGCCCAACAAATCCTAAAGATGAATTCCTCTTCCTGTGTCGCCGCTACTCTTTCTCCTTGTGAGCGCCAGGAGTTAGCCCTTCAGGTTCTGACCAAGACTGAACCCGTCACCAACCTCGCAAAAGAACATCAAGTCAGTCGCAAGTTTCTCTACCAACAAAGCAACAAGGCAAATGATGCTTTGGAAGAAGCTTTCTCGCCATCTACGAATAATGACGATGAGGTGCTTTTCCATCTACCCGTCACGAAAGCTTGGCTGTTCCAACTGATCCTTTCCTTAGTGTTGATTTGCCACAGTTCCTTTCGCGGTGTCGTCGAATTGCTGCGCGATCTTTTTGATTTTCCAACGTGTGTCGGCACGATCCACAACCGGCTTACAGTTGCCTCACAATCAGCTATCAAGGTCAATCAATCCCAAGACCTATCTGCCATAGAGGTGGGTCTGCTCGATGAGATCTTTCATGGCTCAAAACCAGTTCTAGTCGGCATTGATGCCGCTTCCACCTATTGCTATCTCCTTGAAGCTGCAGATCACCGAGATGCGGATACCTGGGGCTATCATCTACTCAATGCTGCAGAGCAAGGACTCGACCCAACACACACCATTGCCGATGCTGGCTCAGGCTTACGGGCTGGACAAAAAGAAGCCTTTGGAGACAAGCCTTGTCATGGTGATGTATTCCACATCCAGCACCAGTGCCAAACCCTGGCTAACAGCCTCAATCGAAAAGCAATGGGGGCTCAGTCTCGACGCCAAGAGCTAGAAGCCAAGATGGCAGAGGCTAAGCAACAAGGGCAATGGCATCCCCTCTGTGTCCGTTTGGGAAAAGCGAGAACCCAAGAGAAGCAATCAGTGCAATTGGCAAAAGACATTAAGACCCTGATAGAGTGGCTCAATCATGATGTCCTCCAACTGGCCGGTCCCTGTCATTCAGAACGGCTAGAACTCTATGACTTCATCGTTGCAGAACTTCAGCAACGTGAGCATCTCGGAGGTAAGCAGATTCGAGTCTTACGCAAAGCATTGAAGAATCAACGGGACGATCTGTTGGCCTTTGCCAAGGTGTTTGATGACAAGCTGGCTGAGATTGCCCAGCAATTCGAGACACCTCTATTTCTCGTCAGGCAGATGGTGCGCTTTTTCCGGAAACAGGCGACCTCCGAAGCGTACTGGAGGAGCTGGGGCGATCTGCATCAGATGCTGAACTGGAAGTTCTTTCAACTCCATGGGGCGATCCAGAATGCGATGAAACAGACACCTAGGGCGAGTTCTTTGGTTGAGAATCTCAACTCCAGGCTGCGCAGCTATTTCACGCTTCGCAAACATCTTGGAACACCCTATTTGGGACTGCTTCAATTCTTTCTCAACCACCGACAATTCATGAGTAGTGGTTGTGAAGAGAGAAAAAGAAAAAGTCCTAGAGAAGTGATGACAGGAGAGAAGCATCCTCACTGGCTAGAACTGCTGGGATTCAAACTCTTCAAAAGAGCTTAGCAAAAGGAATAAATCCTGGACTGGTCATTTCTAGAGATGGCCTGTTTTGTCGTGCTAGTGTTACCCATTTTTGGCCATTTCTGAACAAAGCCAACGTGTCGTCCTTTGACTTGTTGCTGGCAGTGGTCACAGAGGCTTTTGACCAACTCAGATATGGACACGTTTTCATTCTCTAAGAAGCGATAGAAGCCCACTTGCTCTGCGCGACCTTGGCTGATTTGACGGATGCTTACGCTCTGATGGTGATGAATGGCATCGAATAATGAAGCCCCCTTTTGAGCAAACGAAGGTCGCCAAAGGTAGTTCCATTAATCAGTTCTTCGTGCACCAAAATAGGATTTTCCATATCTATGAGGATGCTCTATACGACTTCACTACAGTCTAATTCAGACTTGTGTGTACACCGTAGGCACAGCCCACCCGTCTAGAAGTGGAAAGGGCGGTCAAGAGCATTGTAAGAGCTGGTTCTGTCGTGATTGGGACACATCGCACACCTGACCCTGGTCATGGACTCGCCGCATATCTGAACTGGAAATACCCTGCCGCCGATCAGTTGGAGCTAAGCCATGCAAGCTAGAAACGTCCTTCCCATCAACCGCTCATCCACTCAAGTCGCTGTACCACCTCAGCCCCAGGCTAATACCCCTAGGGCATTTCGCCGACCGCTAGAGGAAATCCTAGAGGATTTGAGGCGTCCCATTCCAGAGCGGTTCATCAAGACTAAATCCAAAAAAGGAGTAGCCCTGAAGTTCGTCAGTTGGTACGACATCGTTCGCATTCTAGAGGCCAGGGCACCAGGCTTTGAATACGACTGCTCACCCCACTTTGGCGATGGGAAAACCGTAGTGAAGGCAACGATAACGATTCATGGCGAGGACGGTAGCCTTTCCCGATCAGCTCTGGGGATTGCCGACAGTGACATTGAAAACTGGGGTGATGCAACGAGCAATGCTAGCTCAATGGCACTTCGGCGGGCTGCGGCTGAATTTGGTCTGGGGCTGCATTTGTATTGGGAGAAATAAAAGTGAAGCAATATTATTACCACTCAGATAATCCACTGAAAGAAGCGATCGCTGCCCTAACAGACTCAGAACCACCCAGCTTTTTGGATGGAATTCACTACACCCGGCAACTGAATGACTCACAGCTCGTAGCGCTACAGGATTGGTGCTGCATGAATACCCGCATCCCCTGGGCAACTGGCGAATCGGTCCTAGATGCTGCCGATCTGATCGTGGATCGGGCGGTAGAGAACTGCAATATCCATCCGCTATCTGCGAAATAGATATGCAAACCACAACGAACCCCCGTCCCTTCCTGAAGTGGGCGGGTGGAAAGCAAAAGCTAATTCGTGACCTTGGGCCGATGGTGCCGAACTTCTCAGGGAAAAACTTTGAGCCATTCTTAGTTAGTGGAGCAATGTTCTTTCAGGGAAAACTTCATTAAGCAGTTTTATGGTATTCAGGCAGGATCCCTTTCAAAGGATTTTGGGCTAATCGTTCTTTATGGCAACCATATCTCAAAAGCAAGGTGCAGGTGATGATGATGCCTAGCCAAATAAGCGCAATATTGGGCCATGAAAAACCAATGAATCTGTGGATAAATAAGGTTGAGAAGCAAACAACAACCGGTGATGCACAAAAGAAGGGGGCTGCTAATATTGCTATAGATCTTCAGAAAAGCATCCGTGGTTTTAGCGACACTACATCTTCATTAAATATAGTAACTAGCTCCTGATACTCTTAGCTCTGGCAAGGATTTCAAGATTATCAGAGGTCATCCAGTATGCTCGCACAATTCAAACTGCGCTTTACCCAATCAACACGCAAAAAGATTGAAGCTAAACTGCGCCAGGCATACGGGAGTCAGAATTTACGTCTGGTCAAACGTATTAGTGCTTTATTGCAGCTTGGTCAAGGTGGTTCAGTGGCACAGGTAGCTGAAACATTGGCACTAGGCGAACAAACGATCAGGGATTATCTGCATGCATTTCTAAAACGAGGTATCGCTAGCTTTAGATACAAAGCGTCTCAAGGACGTCGCAGCAAACTCACTCCACGGCAACGACAACAGCTCAAGTCATGGATTAAAGCAGGTCCGCTCAAAGCTGGATACGAGTGTGGTTGTTGGAGTGCATTAATGGTTCAAGACCTGATTGCGAAACGCTTCAATGTTTCCTATCATCCCCATTATGTGAGTACTCTACTGAGGAACTTAGGCTTTTCATTTCAAAGAGCACGGTTTGTTGCAGCTCATCTCAATGAAGCCAAGCGACAAGAATGGATGACACACAAATGGCCTGAGATTTTGCGTTTATCAGCAGCCAAAGATGCCCTAATTTTATTTGGGGATGAGGCCAGTTTTGCGCAGTGGGGGTCGTTAAGCTACACCTGGAGTCTTCGTGGAGACCAGCCAACATTGCCCACCAGTGGTAAACGGAAGGCTTACAAGGTGTTTGGATTAATTGATTATCATTCTGGTCAGTTCTTCTATCAAGGTCAGACGGGACGCTTCAATTCTGAAGGGTATACTGCTTTTCTAACTCAAGTACTCCAGCAGACTCACAAGCATATTATTCTCATTCAGGACGGGGCTAGATATCACACCAGTAAAGCAACTAAGCAGTTCTTTGACCAGCAATCCGCTCGCCTTACTCCTTTCCAATTACCCACATATTCTCCTGACTTCAACCCAATTGAATTCTTGTGGAAGAAACTCAAAAAACGCAGCACACACCTACGGTTCTTCAAGCAATTTGATGACTTAGTTCAGCAGGTCGATGAGGGGCTACTGTACTTTAGTCAGACTCCCAATGAAATTACTGTCTTAATGGGCAAATATTGCAAAACCTTGGGTACACAAGCTGCCTAGCTAATCACGGATCTTTATCTGTAGATCTATAGACATCGGCCAAATTTTGATTTGGTTGTCTGTTTAACCCAGAAACCAATACCAGCGCCAGCGACACCGCCAACGACACCGCCAGCGATAGCGACACCGCCAACGACACCACCAACGTCAGCGACAGTGTCAGCGCCAACAACAGCGCCAAAGACAACGAGAAAGACAGGGACGGAGACAACGCTAACGACAGCGCTAACGATAGTGTCAGCGTTAGCACCAGCGAAAACGCCAGCGACAGCAACAGCGCCAGCGAAAACGCTAGCGATAGCGACAGCGCCAACAACAGCGCCAACAACAGCGTCTACGCCAGCACTAGCGACACCACCAACGACACCGCCAGCGACAGTGACAACGACAGCACATCCGAGGTTTTCAGCATTAGTTATGGTGTCAAATATTGCTTGGGCTCCATTCCACACAATCTGACTTCGTAAGAAGCGCCCGTATTCTCTGCAAAATGAGATAGGTCCCAATAGGCCCAGACTAATAAATAAATTAGGTTCAAAAGGTTCTTCTGTACCGCTCAGAATGGCCAGCCAAGCAACAGGAACAATGAAGAAGGCAGATAAAGTCGAGGTCCCCCTAATCAAAAGTTCTGACGAATGAATGGAATTTTCAAAGGCTCCGATCAAGGTGAATACGGACAGTAAAACCGCGATAGATACTACCAATTGGTAGTGCCAACTGGCTCTAAGATCGTAGGTCATCGTTGTATAGAGATTTTGCCAATCATTTTTTGTGGGGGAGCGATTTACACTCAAACGGTAGAGTACATCAAGCTGCATTCTTAATGGAAGTGTTTTTAGTAAGGTTTCCCATTGGAGGCTTTGAGGTTGTTGTTTCAAAGCTTCTCTAATGAGTTGGGGGCTTTTTGTCTCTAATTGTGTCCCTTGCCTGGTGTTTTCTAGTATTGCCTGAGCTGTGTCTATCCAATCCTTAGAAGGTTTACATAAAGACTGATTGGTTAAAAGACAAATTGGCAAAACAATTCGAGGATCTAGGTCAGGCAAATCAATTTGATTCAAATGTTGGGTTTGAATTCCTTGGACGAGCTGATCCGTGATTTGCTCGGCTATGACAGAGATAGCGCTCTTCTTTACTTCATCAAACGGGTTCCAAATCCCCTGCCAGGTTTGACTAGAACTGGGTAACTTCTTTTTAGGAAAGTTTGCTAAATCTTTTTCTATGTCTACTTCTGGAAGTAGGGCTGATAACTGAACAGCAGCATGGAACGCTATAGCCTCACGATTGTCCCAAAGTAAGGGTACTAAAGTTCTACTCGCAAACGGTGTGCCGATTTCTCCTAAATTCGTAATCGCAGAGGTATCTCCCCCTTCTGCAATAACTTGGAGCTTAGGTACTGCTACATCACCCATACGCACAAGCTGTGTTTGTATGTCCGTCAGTTGTAAATAATGGTCAGCTAAAACCTGTGCTGCTTTTGGGACATTGGTTGCTGCTAGTGCCTGTGCTGCATAAGTAGTAGACCTATTTCCCCTAGACAGAGTTAGGACCAGAAAATCGAAAATATCTTTACCTCTGGGACGCTGATCAGCAGCGACAGCTCCAAAAGCCTTAATTATGCTGTCTGAACTGACAGTATCTAAACCAAGATACTCTCTGATTGAACGGTTGCTACGTAACCAGTTTTTGAAGTGATCTATGATGTCCGTCGCTAGCTTTGGCTCGATCTTTTGAGTATCGGCCAAACAACTGAAAGCTGTTACGTCGTCTTTTTTGTAAACAGCTCGAATTAGTCTAGTACTATCCCCTGCCAGTCCGCACCAGAGCTTAACTGTTTCTCGCCATACATCTGGATCTTTGCTAAAGTGCTTAATCAAACTCTCCACATCGTCAATTAACTGAGTAGCAGCAAAGAATTCTTGCAAGGTTAGATGGGTAAATTGATAGCCTTCCCCGCCATCAATTGGCATCAATAAACCACTGCGTTCACAAATCTCCTCCAAAATAGGATCTAAATCATCCTCTGCCTTCAAATTTAGACCAGGTAAAATGGATGCCACTTGTTCATTCACAGTGAGCCAAGTGAGATTACGGCGATCTCGTTGCTTCCCCTTCGTTTGGTCTTGGGCATACAAAGCCAAATGTCGTAAAACTAATTTTTTATCTCTTCCTTTGTAACGGTTAGGTGTCTGACAAGCTTGGTCCCATACCTCTAGCAAAATATCAGTGGCCTTTTGATAGAACTCAGCCCGTGAGTGGGGTAACACAAAAGCGGTATCGGTAAATAGATAAGCAATAATGGTCAACATCAATGGATTACGAGCCAACTCCATAATCCGAGGCCGATCCTGCAAAGTTTTTAATAACTGCTCCACGGATTTATCATCACTCTGGTCTTGCTCCCAGGGGCGCATAAATTTCCGAATTTGTTGGTCGTCAAATTCTACTACTTCCACCGTCTGATCGACCTGGGTATTAAACTCTCTTTTGTAAACCTGTGTGCGACAGGTAATCGCTAACCGACACTGATCATATTGGCTGATAAAATCTTGCAAACGGCGAACAACGTTGGGACGATCCGCACTGTTCACTTCATCCAGGCCGTCAAAGAGTAGCATAATCATGCCCTGCTTCAGTCCTTGGAAAACAAAGTTTGTCCCATTGGGAAAGTCGTCTCGCTCCAGAGCCTTAACTAGCTGTTGCTCAATAGTGAGTTTGGTATTACTTAATCTATTTAACTCCAAGATGATGACTACGGGCTGTTGAGGAATATCCCAAGGTCCGTTGGCATAGCTCAAGGCTAAAGATCTTAGCAGCATTGTTTTGCCAGATCCTGGCTGGCCCACAATCATCAATCTCTTAAAGTTTTTGACTGCCCGTTTTGCATCAATCGGTTCTCCCTGCTCCAGAAGCTGCAACGGTACATATACCTCCGCCATTTTCAAAGGGCGATTAGGTCTAAACGGAATTTTTAGCTCTTGGTATTTGTTGCTTAATGCTTTACGGTATTGCTCTAATGCAAAATTTCTAAGTAGTTTAGTACCAGAAAATCGCTTGTAAATGTTGTCTATAATGCCTTGACTAGCTTGATTCCCTTTCTTGATGATTGCGTCTCTAAACCAAGTTAAAATCCCTATAGCGATTGCAACTGATAAATTGAAGGGTGTCCACTGCTGCCAAGGCTTAGTCTTGTTAAGACTGGCTATTTTTTCTATGTAAAAACTCTGAACTATAATTTCGTTCAGGTGTGCTTTTAGTGCCTCGTCTCTATACTCATCTAATGCTAGTTCTAAACCCTTATCAACTTTGAGCTGTGCTTGATAGTGGAGTGTAGCAGTTTCCTCAATTTTTTTAATAACGCTGATTTGTTCTAAAGAATACTGCTGCGCAAGGCTAGGGCTTGTTGACAGTAAAGTCACAAACATCATGGTTAAGAATGCCAGACTCAAGCGCTGCCACTGTTTCAGTCCAAATCTACCTAACCACTTTAATTTGCTCATTTGGTCAATTCAGAAAAACTACGATTTTTCAGCAAATGTAAGAAAGCTTCCAATAGGCAACTTTTTTCCAATTATCTATCAACAAGATGCTTTGATTTTACGTAAATTTAAATGATAGAAGTTCATACACTTTGAAAACTACTCAATCCAACCGTTCTCCCTGGCGTATTTCTCGACAGCCTCTCGGTAGAAGTCTGATGCATTGTCCGTGTTTGCCTTCACAATGTCTCGAAGCTTTGGAGACATCCGAAAGCCCACATAAACCAACGCTTCCTCACCCATCGGCTTGAAAGACTGTTCTCGGAACGCGGGGGATAGAGGTTTTGTCTTGTGTCCACTCATAGGCTTATCCTTTGTTAAACATAGGATTATTAGAAATCCTAGCACACTAGCTTTTGCTTATAGATCCCCTTTCAAAGATCAGCTATTATGATTGATAATCGCTTGTTAAACATAGGAAAATCAATTACATTAGATACATAAGCAAAGAGGACATCACTTCAACCTCTAGCTACCGCACCTTACAACTGAATTAGCCCAGCGCTGGGGGATAAACCAGTTTCCGGTCAGACGAGCCAGGGAATCGTCAGAAAGCATTAAACCGCTTTCAACCGTCTAACGGGGCTAGTCATCTGCGAGTGATGCTAGAGAACGCTGAGATGGATTCTCAATCACTAGTGAAGGTTTCTAGATGGCTCTCTACTGCCATTTAACCGGGTTCGATTCCCGATACTAGTTTTAACCACTTTTACGAGTGGGTTGCAGTTCTGCTGCAATGTCCGATCCAACTGGGTAAAGCCAGGGCACAGTTATTGATACTGCGTTGACCACAAAATCCAAGATTGTTCTAGACCGATTTTGGTCTTTCTCTTCAGGGCGTTCTAGAAGCTCTGCAAGGGATTGGCAAACCTCTACACATTTATTGCCTATAACCCAAACTTAAAAACTGAATAGGGACTTAGCCGATCCCACCGCCTGAAGGCTCGCCCGACTAACCAAGTGTCGATTTTATTGTCCCTGAAATGGTGTAACCCGGTTCACAACGGGCGTGGGACTTTGCTTTTGCACTAGTTGCCTCAATCTACTGCAATTGGCTCGATGATTCCTCCGGGAATTGCTAGCAACTACCTTAAAATTGAGGATTTCTTTATGTCTAACTCCACAAAGCGCTCCAGCCGATTGGTCAAGAAGTCTCAGCTCATAGACCCTAAGACTTTGCCTGCTAAGACTCCAACAGAAGCCGTTAAGCCCACTGTTATCAATGATTTCGGTGAAGGTTTGATGAACTTCCGAAGAGACGAGGCAGCAAAGAATCTTGGGGAAGGGGCTGGAAACTTGGTCAAGTCTGCTGTAACTGGCGTCAGTAACAATGGAATTTGGATGGTAGAACATGCTGTTGCAGATACCGCCTTTTTCCTCTCAAATGCTGCTGAGCTGATTACACGCAAGACTCGGAATGCTGGCCTAGTCGCTGGTGAAGCTGCTAAGGACAAAGAAAGAGAAGTTATCCAAGGTTTGACAGCCAAGGCTTATGCCGCTGGCTCTGAGGTATCGCACCTCAGTAGTTCAGTAGGTTCCACGGTCGCCCAAAACTTCAAGGAAGGAATTTCAGAGATGAAGTCTGCCCAAGAAGAACGGCGCGAGGCCAAACTCCAACAGCGAATCGATGACGGCGAGGACGTTAGAAGCCTTGCTCAAAAGGTTCGTGATCGGATCAATGCCTACACCGGGGAAGTCCTACCCCAAGCTGTTATAGAAACTGAAGATAACGATACTCTTTCTTTACCTGAAGCAGTTGAACCTGTCATTGAGTCAGTAGTTGAGGCTGCGCCTGCAATTGAGGCCAGTACCAAACTGGGTAAACTTCTGATTTCAGAACACGCCAAAGCCTAACACCAAAATCCCCCCGGTCGATCCTTAATTGGATTGGCTGGGGGCTTTTTTTATTTTTCCTCGACAACGTAAACTGGCTCCAATGAACGCGCGTGAGAACTACAAAAATGCCCAAATCAAAACCCTCTATATCTTTAGAACAGCTCAACCGTTCAAATGGCTCAGTGTGGGGATGGATCTGTGTGCTACTGTTCGGTGGTGCATTGATGGTAGTAAGTAGTGTATGGGATACCCAAAATCAAGAGAAATTTCGCCAACTAGCTGAAGAAATTGAAGACAGAGGCGGCAAAGTTTTTGGTCAGACCCGGTTTAAGGAAGCACACTGGGGAGATGATCGAGTGATCATCTATATCGAAAACAACAGCAGCATTGAAGTTACCCAGACGGCGACCGAAGATTGCAAGCTTGTTGCTGACAACTGGCCTGACTGGAAGGATGTTCAGATTTCGTCGAGTATGACGACGGATGACGGACTCATTGAAGACCTGGGTAATTTTTGGTGCAAAGATCTGGTTTCTTAGCTGGACGACAAAGAGCGTTTTTGTAGCAGTGGAGTTCTAAAGATGCAGTGCCAGGGAAGCGTTTAAGGGGTTACCAGGCTCATGATTCTTTGCTTCGTTCAAATCTCCAGCCCATCATTTTTGTCTTCGGAATTTTGTACTTTAATTCGAGTCTGAGCCTTTGGGGTTTTTGACCGTGCGTTGCGATCAACGGCCTTCTACCAGACTTTGTTTCTAGTCTCTTGAGGTGAATCGTAAAGCAAGTGTAACAATTCTGGCTTTTGATTTTGGTCCTAAAAGTTTTTTACCTAAGCACAGAGTAGAGGCTAAATCAGCTCAATAAGCTGATCGCCCATTGTTTTAATTGGAGAACAATCATGAACGCAATATACGCATTCGCAGTTCTGTTTTTGCTTGGGATTACCTTGGCTATTGCTGTTTCAACGGTAGGAGTAGCGTATCTAGGGGAGGCCATAAGGATCTTCATCATAATAGCGCTAGTTTTAGCCGTAGGTTTAGCTTGGGAATCCTAGCACTACAAGAGTGACCCGACTCCTTGATTTAAATTTTGGGTCTCACAAAAAATCTGCCTATATTCCCTGTAAGACATCTACGTAGATGCCCACCGCAAACTTAAACAAAGGAGCCTAGACCTTCCTGAATCGACTGCACCAGAAATGGTTGCAGATACCCTGGAAGTCACCCCTGAGTCTGTCGAAGTTCCAGCAAGACGAACCCGTAAGAAGCAGCTCACTCTGAGTGATGTTGCTCTGGGTAATCGCTAAGCTGGAAGTATGATGCATGGATTTGACCCCTCCGATCCTTCACTGGGTTGGAGGGGGTTCTTTTTTGTTTATCCCTGAATTAATGCCAATGGATCGGTGGGAACGACTGTATTCAGTTGATAATCATCAATAAGTAGATTTTTCTTGGGGCTGATCAATAGTGGAGCCGGGGACTTTTCTTGCAGCAGAAGCCATAAAAGGATTCGTTGGCCTTGCGGTCAGGGTCTTTGGTGACATGGCTGACATCAAACTTGATGAACCCTTTAGACAACTGCTGTTCAGTGCCACTAAAAAATATGTTCAAACCTACACAGAGCGCCACGGCCATGTCCAGGTTCTAGGGATGTCAAAACCCATTCCCTTAGACGATATTTATTCTGGTGCCTGGATGTTAGACTCGGCAGCGCTGAAAAGTTATGCTTCCCAATCTGACTTAGAAGAAACCTACCGCAACAAGGGACAACGACGCTTTCGAGACTACAGCTGTCCCAAGCGCAATGGGATTGAGATTGCCAGGGACAAAGATTGTGCACGCTTGATTGTTCTGGGTGATCCAGGTATCGGTAAGTCTACCTTTTTGCGAAAGGTGGGACTGGAAGCCCTTAAAGGTAATGCAGGAGACTATCAACTCCCACATATCCCCGTCTTCTTAGAATTAAAGCGGTTCAGATCCACTGAGGTAGATTTGAAAGCCTCAATTACCGAAGAATTTGAGAACTGTGGCTTTCCTAGCCCTGAAGGGTTCACTGAAAACGCATTAAAGAAGGGACAGCTTCTGCTTCTGTTTGATGGCCTAGATGAAGTTCCCGCCGACAATCTCAATACTATTATTGAGAGTATTCAGAACTTAGTGGATCGGTATTCAGAGAATCGGTTTATAGCCTCCTGCCGGATTGCTGCCTATCACACCTATTTCAAGCGGGTGAGTACAGTTGCGATAGCAGAATTTGATGATGACCAAATTGAGCGGTTTATTTATAATTGGTTTTCCTCAAAACTGGATCGGGAGTATCAGACAGCAGAGCAATGCTGGGAACGGTTGCAACAGCCTGTAAATAAAGGATCAAAAGAACTGGCTCAATCCCCATTGCTATTAACCTTTATCTGCCTGGTGTACAACAAATCCCTGACGGTCCCTAGCAACCGAACCACACTCTACAGCAGAGCTTTAGATATTTTGCTAGAAGAATGGGCCACTGAGAAGAGAGTTGGCCGGGGTGAAATATACGAAGGATTCCACGCGGACCTAGAGAAGGAATTATTGGCAAAGATTGCCTATGAAGGCTTTGAGAACGATCAACTATTTTTCTCAAAAGAACAACTCATCAAGTACATAACTGTTTTCTTAGGCGATACTCTTGATGCCCCCAAGAATCTCAATGCATCAGCCGTATTGGAAGCTATTGAAGTGCAGCAAGGCATTTTGGTCGAACGAGCGACGGATGTCTATTCGTTTTCCCATTTAACCCTTCAGGAATTTTTAGCGGCGAAATACATTGTCACCCGGAATTTACAGAAGGATTTAGTTGAACTTTACCTTCTCGATTTCCGCTGGCGGGAAGTCTTTCTCCTAGTTGCTGGGTTGATGAAAGGGGGTGCGATCAGATTCTTGCAACAATTGGAGGGACAAACTCAAACGCTATCTAAAAATCCACAGTTAAAGGGATTGCTGGCTTGGGCTGAGGTTAAGACATCTCATACAGCCAGTGGCTACTCCGGGGAAGTGAAGCGAATATTTGCCTTAGTACTGATCTTTTACCTCGCCCTCGCAATCACCTGGGCCAGGACTTCAGACTTCGACCTCTCTGGTGACTTCGCCCGCGCTAGAGTTTGCATCCTTGCCAGCGACCTCACCAGCGACCTTACCAGCAACCCCGACTTCGTCCTTGCCAGCACCTCCGGCCTCGCTCTTGCCCTCGCCACCGCCAGAGCTAGCGGCAGCAACAACACCCTCGCCAACAACCCCAGCCTCGTCCTCGCCAACAACCTCGGTCTCGCCCTTGCCAGCGCAAAATTCACCATGAATAATCAACCTATTTCAGATGTCGATCTTCAACCCCTCATCTCATATCTAGAAAGATCATTTGAAGCTTCAAAAAGTACAGCCGAAGAACTCACTTCAATAAGTAGCTCATCTCTAGATATCTCTCCAAAATTCTTTGATCTGTCCACAGATGATTTACAAGCGTTCACCAACTACCTCTCCACCTACCAACTCATGATTGATTGCAGCAAACAAGCCAGTGGACTATCCGCACAACAGTGGGAGGCCATCAAGCAGCGGATGTTTTTACCCCCTCAGTCTTGAACCTCTAATTGATGGAGAGAGGGCTGATCGACGTTGGAGCGCACCTGCATTAATAAACCCCGGAGAGGGGGACTTTCCGGGGCTAGGAACTTTTACGTAGTGAACGCAATAGCTTATCTCTGGTTACAGCTTGCCAAATCAACGTAAAGAAGCCGTGAAAACCTCTGTATATCAAGAGTTTGTGCAGCCTCATACCATTAGCTTCAGCCTAAAACCCCATCCCTAAATCGGCCTCTCTGCTTTGCTTAGATTTGCGTTGCTCAGTAACCCCTTTCACTGGCGACTTTTTTGAGCTGGCCTGCGCCTCCTTTGGTTGGTAATCTGTGTGCTTCACAGTCTCAACTTGTTCAATGATCCGATCCTTATAATCTTTCGGTAATTTATCCATATACGACTCGCCAGACCCGCTTAAATGAGATGTATCCTGACTCTGCTCATACAGAACACTGCTGTTCCCTGTGCCATCTTGCCGGGAAATCACAACGTCGCCAGGGACAGCGAGAGCCGTCAAACCATCACCTAAATCCAACTTGCTAAAACCTTCCTTTAACTCACCCTGTCGTAACGTAGCTTGTTCAATGGCATCGAAAAAGGCTTTGTTCTCAGCATGTCGTTCGGTCGTCAATGGGGGGATATCTGCATCCATGCCGTCCATATCGATAGATCCAAGTGGTTGAGAAAGCATATCGAAAATGGACATTTCCTGATCGGGTTCGTTATTGATATCGATACCGACATTATCAGCAAGCGATCTGTTGTCCAATTCCTGCACCTCCCCCGTGATAGCTGCTTTCACTTCGAGAGATAGCTTGTCTCTAAAAGTCTCACTATTACCCGGCAGATGACAGGTTTCCTGCTCCTGTTCATATAGGATCGTAGGCTCACCATTGATTTCCTTGGAAATGATCACAGAATCTTGCCATGTGTATATTTGGTGACCATCAGGCAGCTCCAAAGAAACAACATCACCCCTGTCTATCGAGCCATGATCTAAGGCTGCACTTTGGGCCAACTCGAAGAAATTAGCGTTAGCGTTCTGCCCCAAATCATTGACAGGGCTATCTTTCTCCTCACTCCGCTGCAACTCCCATTTGTATTTAATCGATTCAATCATCGATAGCTCATATTCATCTGCGATAGATTGCTCAACCCCTGGACTACCAGGCATGGCTAGCTTTGCAACATTCTTTATGCCTTTGGCCGCTTTCTGAAAGAAGTTTTCGCTTTGACCTGGATCGGAAGGACTAACCTCAGTCGGCTCAACAATTTCAAGACCAAATTCATCAGCAATTTCCTGAGCGGTTGGCATTGGCTGAGGTATTTCGCCATTGTTAGGCAGTGGAGGCAACCCGATAAATGCTCGACCCTCATTGTCCAAAACTGATGCAGCATCAGGCAATGGCTCAGCATCCAGGTCTGTGCCTGGGTCATACCGCTCGGCGGCTAATTCCTCCTCATAATCCAGAGGCAAAGTGTCTTCAAGAGTGATAGCAGGCTCCTCCATGCCCTCGGCTGTCAGATCATCGCCATTCCGGTAAACCTCCTTATCCATGATCTGATCGGCCTGGTCAAATAGCTCCTTCAGTTCACCGTCTCCACGTCCAGCTAACTCATCATTCGTTCGCCTCAGTACCTCAAGATTTTGCTCAATCCGTTCCTTTGCACCTCCACCAGAGCCAACCATGCCTGGGGAATCCTGCTTGAGTTGTTCGAGTCCTTGAGAAAACGTTTTCAGAACAGCCTCATTCCCTCCGTATCGGTCGATATCGTCTATCTCCTTGGCCTGCTCCAAGGTAGTGAGAGCTTCCATCAAAGCATCGCGCTCCTCGCCTGACATCTGATTGGAAATGCCAGGGACAAACCCATTAGGCGTTTCTTTGTGAGAGGTGTATCGCCATGATGCATCCCCGTCGCTGTAGACTCTCATCACCTCAACCCGATCATCGTTCTGGTCAATTGCCAGCTTGATACCGTTGCTGGCTTCATGCACAAAGGCAGAATCTTGACCCATGCCCCTTGCTTCTAAGGCTTTACGAATTCTGTCAGGTGAAATGCTGCGTTGCTGGCCGTATCTCTCTGATGGTGTGACACCATCGGGTTGACGCAGTTGGGCAAAGCTCAGATCCTTTCGGTTGAGTTCAGTCGCAAACCCCATATCTGCTGCCACAATTTGCAGTACCCCTCGTTGCTCAGACCAGACGTGTTCGGGAACGTCGGCATATTGCTCTCTTTGCTCACCAGTCCGGTACATATCGCGATCATGGGCCAACACATCGGCTAGTCCTGGGTAGGTGATGTATGCCGATCTGATGTCGTTGATTTGCTGATTGTCCCTTGTCCAGATACCAAGAGGCGAATGCAGCTGTGAAGTCTCTCCCTCTTGCTGCCCAATGGAAAAAGATGGGCCTCCCTGTTGCCTAACTACTTCGGTCGATATGGCTCTCAGGACTTCAGAGGCGTTGTAATGAAAGACTTGGGCTTGGGAACCTCTGAGGTAGTCTAGTGAGTCTTCGGTCGCAACGTGCTTGTAGTGGTTCAGTGTAGCTTGCAGTGCTTCGACTTCGGCGGGCGTCAGGTCTAGTTCAAGTTTCATGAAAATAGCTCCGATGTGAGTAAAATTCTCGACATCAGAGCTTACGGTTTTGAGTTTTTATTTGGCTGAATTCAGAACAGGGAAAGCGATTCTTCGTTTTATGTGGCTAGGATAGGTAATACAGAATCTCTATAGATTCTAAAATCTTGGAATTAATCTTACGGTCAATTGACCAATAAACGCTATAGAGATGCAAAAAAACTTTGGAGACATTTACCCATCCTGGACTTCTCACAAGCATCTACTAGATTCACCTTTAATCTAAACTCTGCAATGCTGACAGAGAAATCCGTAAAACAGCACGCTGCAACTCTGGTTGATCTTCGGTATTTCTAATATCTAACCAGTCATAGTTCACCGGACATAAACAACTTTTGTCACTTAATCAACCATGTCACCGCATGTCGTTCTAGCACAGCGCAGTTATTAAATTGCCGACATCGTAGTGCGATGAAACTAGGGATTATCCACTCTAGTTAGTTTCATACCAAGCCCCTTGAAATAGTTAACAAGAGCGTCTGTATACACTTTTCTATTTTCAATTTCTACTATCTTGAGTAACTCTTTACCAGAAGTAGATAATTGAACACCATTTATTCTGAGTTCTTTTGTAAGCGGCCAATCATTAGGTTTGTCGGGAATAAGCATCCAATAAGCATTATTGACTTGAAGAAGCGAGGATATCTGATTGTTTCTTGAAATTGCAGATCTATAGTCCATATAAGAATTGTAGTCTGAAATTATCAGCCCATACTCCTCTAAGATATTGAGATTGCTGAAACTAAGTCCAAATTTATCGAGCGAGTTATGAGCTGCATTTCTACCTAAAGATGGCACCCTTGTATCAAGGACAAATGCACCATACCCTAAAGTCACAGACAGAGAACAGAGTTGCTTAAATAGTTTTGCCGCTTTGTTGTCTAGTTGACCCATTATTCTTACAGTTCGAATTGAGAATGACTCAGGCTTCTTGATTTCTTCCGCAAGAATGCGACCAAAGAGTATCTGCATCTCTTCACTACTCTTCCCACATGCTTCTCGTCGGAAGCTATCAAGCCAGTCATCGCTAATCAGAGCTTCTGCTTGGTCAGATTGCTCAGAACAGTCAATATCGTTGAGTTCTTCTCTGACTTGTGCCACGTCTTGGGCTGCCATATTGCAGACCTTATCAATATTTATCTGCTC
The DNA here is from genome assembly GCF_018336915.1 of Acaryochloris marina S15. Lineage (GTDB taxonomy): Bacteria > Cyanobacteriota > Cyanobacteriia > Thermosynechococcales > Thermosynechococcaceae > Acaryochloris > Acaryochloris marina_A. Next base: position 132,083 of record NZ_CP064926.1, read on the forward strand.
TTGAAGAATTCGTTTTCCATATTTCTCTGAAGCAATTCGACCATATTCAGGATCAACATTTATTTGTCTCGCAATCTGCTCTGCATTAGCCGAAATAAGATGGATACGAGCCTGTGTTTCAGCCCGTCGCTCAGCCGCTTTCCCCTCCAGGTATGAAACTGGAATATCTATAGCAGCCGTGCAGAGCCGATCAAAAGCTTTAAAAACATTCTTTCTTATTGGCGCTGGAATAGAAGTTGCACTATTTAAAGCTAAGTCTGATACCGCATCTGTAATAGGAGTAAGGGAACTCGTCGCTTTTTTAATGTCACTCATCTATCTAATTTATTACCTCGCCGCAATAAGCTAGAGCTTATAGTTGATATTAACGAGTTCAGTAAATCTGGTTAGGGCAAGATAAATATACATATACATCAAACTTTCATATACCCCCTCAATATAAGAAATTGAATGCCAATTGCCACCTAAATCCTCCTCAAAGAGCCTGTATATCAAATGTTGAAAACACCTCTATCCACATCCCTGTTGTAACAAATCTTCGAACAATTGTAATGTCCCCCTATAGAACATATGCAGACTAATTCAAGGGAAAAATACATTAGGTCAGGTTTGAGCATGTCCATCTATATTGCAAAAGAAAGAAAGCAAGCTTGAATAGGGCGATAGTCTAAGAGCTTAAACTTTGATAACCCCATGACCCATAATAAATTCCTTGGCAGTCTTCACCGCTAGATCCTCGCTAGCATTTGAGGCATCCAATCCTTTATCAGCACCGTAATCTTTGCCTGGGTCTATCAATATGCTTTCTTGGCAATCTAAAACAACAAACTTGTAGCCTCCATTAAACTGCTTTAGTGGAAGAATAAAATAAATCTTGTCGTTGAACTGAAATTCTATCGGTTTACCAAAAGCATCCAAACCTGTTGATGGACTAAGCATACCAATCCTTTATGTTCATTAATGTGTCTAATTTAATGATGGCTTATATTTCCTTAACCGCCCAGGCGGTTAAGGCTTTGCTGAACTACTTAATGGCCATAAACAAACTAAGCTGCGATTTCCCGCCATTTAGTATAAGTGTACTTATTATATCTACCAATTTTGGTCATCACAGCGATCAGATGTTGGATCTATTTTTAGTAGAGTCAGATTATTGAAAATTTCTGAAAAGCTATCTATGTATAAGTTATGAGTGTAGTTGGCGTCTTATCACAGCCTTGATCGTTTACGGCCAATAGGGTTGCAATCCCCGTTGCCACAGATGCGCAAAGAACAGTGACCAAGCTGCCTCCGATTCTTGCGTCGCCATTTCATAATGAAGCACCGTTTGGGTGCCATCGGGCCACACTGCCATAGCGACTAGAATGACTCGGTCTTCCGCATGACGTAGTTTCCGGATATGCCCAGCTTGGTCTTCCCAAAAGTCTTCTGAGGAACACTGAACACTAGCCCAAACACCATCGACAATCAGAATAGGAGGGGTTTCCTCATACCAAGCTGTGCCTGAAGATGTAACTCTCAAACTCGTGAAACCCAATACTGAGTTGGCTTAGCAAATAATCAAAATTACACTCTTAGGTGCTAATTGATATCAAGACGAGTCTGACGGCTTTGAAACATTTGCTTCTGAGCTTTTAGCGTAATTCGGTTAATGGCATTAACGGATAAGACTGCTCCTAGAATCTCATAGAGAGCTTCTTGCAAGTCCCGAAGCGATAAACCCATGACATACAGGCCCAGGCAAAAATCGAGGAGACTGCCAAGGGCACGTTGGTAACGTTCTAAAATCTGCCACTCTCGGTCTGCATTCCCTTTCCGTAGCTTAGGGACAGACAGCTGAGCAATACGGCCGTATTGAGTATCGAGGACCCGTTGATAGTAGCCTGAACGTCGAGGTCGATCCCCTTGAACCTCTGATAGATAGGCTTGAACTTCTTCGTCTAGTGCTGCCTCTATTATTTTCTGAGTGACTTGGCTTGCTTCCAGGCGTAGGGTTGCTTCCAGGGCTTCGTTAATAGAGGCATAGGAGCTTTGGGACTGGATGCGGATAATCTGTTGTTCGCGCTGGGCAATGTTCATCAAGAAATGCTCTGAAGTCACTATTAATACAGCATTTCAGGAATTTCAACTCATGGCGAATAAATCGGGACACTACGGGAGAATTCTATAGTCAATCTCTTCGGATAAGTCAGGGGTTGATTGAGTGATTTGCAACTAAAACTAGTTGCAGTTATTTATAAGATCCGAGATAATATAACCAGTTCTGGTCTTTGATATGACTCGTAAAGAGAAGCTGATTAAACGCTTTCTCACCCGCCCCAAAGACTTTACCTGGGACGAGTTAGTTGTGTTGCTTGCCTTTTTTCAATTTTCTGAAGTATCGACGGGTAAAACGGGGGGTTCTAGAAGACGTTTCATCAATGAAGAGGGTCTTGTGATCAGCCTTCATAAACCCCATCCACGAAAGATATTAAAGAAATATCAGATTGAACAAGTCATGGACATTCTTGAACAGGAGGGGCTGCTATGCAAAATATGATGGAATACCAAGGCTACTTTGGCTCCGTTAATTTCAGTGATGAGGATGAAGTATTCTTTGGAAAGGTTGAGTTCATTCGCAGCCTAATTAGCTATGAGGGCACTGACGTTCAATCTCTAAAATCAGCTTTTCATGAAGCCGTTGATGAATATCATTCTGATTGTGCTGAAAACGAAATTGAGCCTGAACGTCCCTTTAAGGGAAGCTTCAATATTAGACCTGGAACTCAACTTCATAGACGGGCTGCGATCGCTGCTCAGCAACGAGGGATTAATCTTAATACACTAGTAACTGAAGCGTTGGAGAATTATCTACAACCATTAAAATAGCAGACTGAATTACTTCAAATATTTCTCTTCTCATTAACTGAATGTCGTCTATGAAAATATACGGGAGGGGATTGACAACTAAACTAATAGTCTCGTTTTGGTTGCAATATTTACCAATGCAAGTACAATTAGCTGAGTTGAACCACATCGTTGTGGTTCATAGACAGAAAACTTTCAAATTTAGTAATCTAGTTGAGCTCTAAACTTAGTTTATCGAGATTCAGATGGTAAAAATACTTGCTTTCTTTAACCATGCAGGAGGGGTGGGAAAAACTACCTTAGTGCAACAGGTTGGTTATCATCTTTCTCAATGCAAGAGAAGAGTGCGTGGTAAGCGAAGTCGGAAAAAAGGCGATTACAATCGAATATTGCTTGTTGATATGGACCCTCAAGCATCTTTAACAACATTTATGGGGATTGAACCATACGATCAAGAGAAAACCATTTACAATGCTATTCTAAAAGACGAAGAAGTTCCTATCCTAACTGCTTTGTATGCAAGTAAAGGTATTAAGGATAGTAATGGGTTAGATTTGGTAGCATCTAATTTGGGTTTGGCGATAGCTGAGCAAGAACTAATGACAGCTGTCATGAAGGATTTTAGACTTCGGGATGCATTAGATCCTATTAAGGAAGACTATGATTTTATATTGATTGATTGTCCACCCAGTCTTGGCAATCTAAGTTATATCTCTCTTGTCGCTGCAACTCATTTACTTGTACCTATTCAATCTCAGTACAAAGCATTTAAAGGTGTTCAGCCTCTATTTGACACAGTTAGATTGGTTGCTGCCCGTCCAAATAAGTCACTCAAAATTGCTGGTTTTATTCCTACGATGTATGACCAAAGAAATTCTCATGACGAGAGAACTTTAGCGGCAATTCAACAACAACTGACACCAGTAGCCAAAGTTTATTCTCCGATCCCAAGAACTACTACATTTGCTGATGCATCTGAAGAAAATCTCCCACTTGCCTTGTTTGATAACAAGCATCCTGCATTGAAGCCCATCAAAGTACTTGCAGAACAGTTGGAGAGTTTAGCAGTATGACTAGTAAACGTGATAAAGCATATGGTGCAACTATTGACTTAAGCCGTTTGTATGGTAATTCAGTAACAGCACTTGAAATCGGTGAAGATCAGGAAAGCGAAAAGATAGTAGTCATACCAATAGATAAGATCAAACGTACGTCAGATCAAGTAAGAAGATACTTTGATCCTATGAAAATGAATCAATTGGTGTCTTCCGTGCGAATTGATGGAATACTTGAAAACCTTATTGTTTCATCAGTCAAAGATGGGAAATTTCAACTTATTTCCGGAGAACGTAGACTTCGAGCTGCAAAAGAAGTTGGGTTAACAGAAGTTCCAGTAAAGATTCTAAACCTTGATGAGTTTGATGCATTTAGAATTAGCCTAATCGAAAATCTTCAGAGAGAAGATTTAAATCCGGTAGAAGAGACAGATGGAATTATCAAGCTACTAGCAGGAGAACTGCAACTAAGTGAGGATGAAGTTGTTTCACTCCTTTATCAAATGCAGAATAGCCTTACTCGACAAGTTGTGAACCACAACGTTGTGGTTCAGGAGAATCAAGAGACTGTAGAAAAAATTTTCAACTACTTAGGACGATTGAATTGGCAATCTTTTGTTAAGCATCGCTTGCCATTAAGGAAACTTCCGGAAAATATCTTGGAATCTTTGCGCCAAGGGAAGTTGGCATATACAAAAGCGCAAGTAATTGCTCGGATAAAAGATCAAGACTTTCTAGAAGAGATATTAAATGTAGCTATTAAGGAAGGGTTATCACTAAGTGAGATAAAGGCAAGAATCACAGAGTTTGTTCAGAAGGAGACTTCTGGTAAGAATGATATTGACTCTGAATTGAAGGAGAAAACTGCTCATTGCCTCAAAGTATTGAAAAAGTCAAAGGCACTAAATTCACCTGCGAAGCAGAAGAAGTTAAGAAAAATACTGGAGCAGCTAGAAAAACTATTAGAGTCAAAGTAGTTATTCTTGAGTATTTCTCAGCTTCAAGCACAGTGTTGTTATACCGCTAGTGGTAAGACTGCCTTTGTTAGCTATCAAATAAATAAAATTCCCATAGTTTGTATTCAAACTATGGGAATTTAGCCTTCACATTTTCCTCAAACTCTTCACCTAGGCTTTGCTTGATCAGAACAACATACTGATTGATGTATCTGATGTCTTTGCATGGCAGTCTAGGAGTATCTACTCATGGAGAATAGTACCTATACGACCCTTGATGGTAATGAAGCTGCCGCACGGATAGCCTTCATTCTGAATGAGTTGATTGCAATTTATCCCATAACTCCAGCATCACCGATGGCTGAGTGGGCTGATACATGGACAGAAGCTAATCGAAAAAATTTATGGGGCGTTATTCCACTTGTCATTGAAATGCAAAGTGAAGGAGGTGTTGCAGGGGCAGTCCATGGAGCCCTGCAAATGGGAGCTTTGACAACTACTTTTACTGCGTCTCAGGGGTTGCTGTTAATGATTCCCAACCTGTTTAAGATTGCGGGAGAACTAACCTCTACGGTATTTCATATTGCTGCCCGCTCTGTTGCGGCCCAAGCCTTGTCAATTTTTGGAGACCACAGTGATGTCATGGCTGCCAGGGGGACGGGCTTCGCAATGTTAAGTGCTTCATCCGTTCAAGAAGCTCAGGACTTTGCTGCGATCGCAACTGCTGCAACCCTAGAATCCCGAATTCCCTTCCTTCATTTTTTTGATGGTTTCCGAACTTCCCATGAGATCCAGAAAGTAGAACTACTGTCCATTGCTACCCTCAGGGAATTAATCCAGGATAAGTCCATTATGGCCCACCGTGCACGTGCCCTCAGCCCTGATCATCCTGTCATACGGGGGACTGCCCAAAATCCTGATGTTTTCTTTCAAGCGCGAGAAACGGTCAACCCTTACTATCTGGCTTGCTCTAAGGTTACACAAAAAGTGATGAACGATTTTGTCCAACTGACAGGTCGGCAGTACCAACTATTTGAATACCATGGCCATCCAGAGGCGGATCGGATCATCGCTCTGATGGGCTCCGGCTGCGAAACAGTCCATGAAACGGTGGATGCATTGAACCGTCAAGGGGCTCAAGTTGGCGTGATCAAAGTACGCCTTTATCGTCCTTGGGATGCACAGCAATTTATATCGGCTTTACCCCCTACGACGCAAGCCATAGCTATTTTAGATCGGACTAAAGAGCCTGGTAGTATCGGTGAACCACTTTACCTAGATGTCCTGGCCACGCTTCACGAACAGTCCTCTCATCATTCTGTTCAAAAGGTTGTTGGGGGGCGCTATGGTCTGTCCTCCAAAGAATTTACCCCAGCCATGGTCAAAGGAATCTTTGACAACCTTGCAACTCATACCCCAAAAAATCACTTCACCATTGGTATCCATGATGATGTCACCCTGACAAGCCTCCCTTATGATTCCACCTTTTCCATAGAATCAGACCAGGGAATGCGAGCCATCTTTTATGGCCTAGGGTCTGATGGCACTGTCGGTGCCAACAAGAACTCGATCAAGATTATTGGCGAACATACTGATAACTATGCCCAAGGCTACTTCGTCTACGATTCCAAAAAATCTGGGTCAGTCACCGTTTCTCACCTTCGAATAGGACCAGACCCCATTCGGGCAACTTATCTGATTGAACAAGCCAACTTTATTGCCTGTCATCAATGGGACTTCTTGGATAAAATTGATGTTCTGAAAGCCGCCCAACCCGAAGCCATTGTCCTTCTGAATAGTCCATATCCAGCTACAGAAATCTGGGAGCACTTACCTGTCCTTGTACAACAACAAGTACTCCAGAAAAATCTGCAGCTCTATAGCATCAATGCTAACCAGATTGCTCAGGCTATTGGTATGGGAGGACGCATCAATACCGTGATGCAGGTGTGCTTTTTTGTCCTTTCAAGTATCTTGCCTCGTGATGTGGGAGTTACTTGTATAAAGCAAGCGATTCATCAAACCTATGGCAAGAAGGGCGAAGAAATTGTCAGCATGAACCTGAAGGCAGTAGATGCGGCTCTAGAACAACTCTACAGAGTCCCCATTGGCGATGGTATCGATCAGACTAAGGTAAGTGGTCAGTCAACCACTCTGCCGGAAACCGCTCCTAAGTTTGTTCGCGATGTGCTGAATTGTATGATTCAGCGCCAAGGAGATATGCTCCCTGTGAGCGCGTTACCCGCTGATGGCACCTATCCCACGGGTACAGCCAAATGGGAAAAAAGGAACATTGCTCAATTTATTCCTGTATGGGATCCAGAGGTCTGTATCCAGTGTGGGAAATGCGTCATGGTTTGTCCCCACAGTGCGATTCGGAGTAGCGTCTTCGACCCAGAACACCTTGATCAAGCACCACCAACTTTTAAGAGTACAGCGGCCCGTGATCATACCTGGAGTGATTTAAAATTTTCCATCCAAGTGGCACCGGAGGACTGCACGGGATGCGGCATTTGTGTGGATGTTTGTCCTGCAAAAAACAAGTCCATTCCCCGTCTGAAAGCCCTCAATATGGAACCCCAACGTTCTTTAAGAGAACCTGAGCGTCAGAATTGGGAGTACTTCTTAAACCTGCCGCATCCCCAACGTCAATCGCTCAATCTCCATAAAATTAGTCATCAACAAATGCAAGAACCCTTGTTTGAGTTTTCTGGGGCTTGTGCGGGATGTGGCGAGACACCTTATATCAAACTGGTGACGCAACTATTTGGCGATCGCATGGTCGTTGCTAATGCCACAGGTTGTTCTTCTATTTACGGTGGCAACCTACCCACAACACCTTGGACCGTAAACGCTGACGGCCGAGGTCCTGCTTGGTCTAACTCTCTATTTGAGGATAATGCTGAGTTTGGTTTGGGTTTTCGAGTTGCGATTGATCAGCAAAATGAACTTGCTCGTAAACTGCTTCAGGAGGTAGTCAATACCGTAGAAGACGAGCATGATTATATCCAGTTTCTAGCTGAGCGACTCTTAGCAGCCAAGCAAGATGACGAAGCTGATATTGCTGAGATCCGTCAAGAAGTCGTTCTATTGAAACAATGGCTAACGGAGCAGGAAATTCATCTGGAGTCCCATACAAACGAAAGACGGGATAACTCGCTGATCGAAAAAATGAGTCAGCTCAAGGCCCTGGCTGACTATTTCGTTAAAAAGAGTGTCTGGATTATTGGTGGAGATGGTTGGGCTTACGATATTGGTTATGGCGGTCTAGACCACGTCTTGGCCAGTGGGCGCAACGTCAATATCCTCGTGCTGGATACCGAAGTTTATTCCAATACGGGTGGACAGATGTCAAAATCCACTCCAAGAGCTGCCGTTGCTAAATTTGCCGCAGGGGGCAAGCCAACCCCGAAGAAAGATCTAGGTTTAATGGCGATGACCTACGGCAATGTCTATGTGGCTAGTGTTGCTATGGGGGCACGGGATGAACATACCCTTAAAGCTTTTATCGAAGCTGAATCCTATGAAGGTCCTTCCGTAATCCTTGCCTATTCCCATTGCATTGCTCATGGGATTGAGATGTCTTCAGCCATGCACCATCAAAAATCCTTGGTGGATGCTGGGCGTTGGCTCTTGTATCGTCATGATCCTCGACGAGTGACCCAAGACCAAAATCCTTTGGTATTAGATTCGCATGCTCCCAAGGTTCCCATCAACCCATCCATGTATGCCGAGAATCGATTCAAGATGCTAACCCGTAGCCAGCCAGAGACGGCTCAACAACTCTTGCAAGAAGCTCAGCAAGACGTGAATACCCGTTGGCTTCTCTACCAATATTTAGCAGCTAGACCCCAACGGTCCCAGTCTTGATCCTGCCTTGAGCAGACTCCTTTGAGATTGATCGAATCATGTCAGGAGGGAAAATCATGAAATCCAACTATGCTAAGGCCATTGTTACGGTTCTTTTGACGGGGTTACTCTTGCTATTACTGACCGCCTGTCAACAGTCTATGAAATCTAGCCTTGAGCAATTCCCTGCCCAAAGCAATGCTCAAACCAATGCCTCCCCTGCCTCAGAATCAGAGTGCCTTAACTCGCCGCCAAGATGGCGGGGACGCCAGAGAAGACAAAATTATGGTCAATACAGCAGACTATACAATCCAAGTACAGTTGAGACCCTTCAAGGTCAGGTCATACAAGTCGATACTGTCACTCCTCGTTGGGGAATGTCCACGGGGGTTCATCTTCAGCTTAGGACTGAGGAAGGTAATGTCGAAATTAGTCTAGGACCCACTTGGTACTTTGAGGACCAAAATTTCATCATTCAACAGGGGAATAAGATTACCCTCACGGGTTCAAGAGTGGAGGTTGATAGTCAGCCAGCTGTGATTGCAGCTGCAGTTACCAAAGCCGATGTGACCCTAAAGCTTCGCGATCAAGCGGGTATTCCGATTTGGCGTAATTGGGGCGGATGTCCCTAGAAAACGGGGCTGAAGATAATCTGATAGGGAGCATAGTGATGATGGCAAGACATTCACATAGCGAAATATGGTTATTTAGACAGCTGTTCGACCAGAAATCCCATACCTATACCTACCTGATAGCTGATCCTAAGACCAAAGCAGCACTGTTAGTGGATCCTGTTTTAGAGCAAGTCGACCGAGATTTAAAACTGATATGCGAATTGGGCTTAAAACTCCAGTTCTGTCTAGAAACGCACATCCATGCTGATCACATTACGGGAACTGAAGCATTACGGGCAAGAACTGGGTGTCAGGGGATCGTGCCAGAGCATGCTCATGTCGCCTGTGCTGATCGTTATTTACAAGATGGAGAAACGTTAACCATGGGGACTATCCCTATCCAAGCCATTGCAACGCCCGGTCATACAGATAGTCATAATGCCTATTTAGTCAATGGAGATCGTGTACTAACGGGAGATGCTTTATTCATTCGCGGTTGTGGTCGTACGGACTTCCAAAGCGGTGATGCAGGAACACTTTATGACTCAGTCACTCAGAAATTATTTACGCTGCCAGAGGAGATCCGGGTCTATCCAGGGCATGACTATCGTGGACTTACCCTCTCCTCGATTGGTGAAGAGAAGCAATGGAATCCCCGGTTTAAAGGAAGAAATCGCAACACTTTTATTGAGTTTATGAACGCTTTGGATCTTCCTGATCCACAAAAGATCATGGAAGCGGTCCCAGCTAATGAACGATGTGGTCAAGTGATTACTGCTTCATGACGCTTGGAATGCTGGATTGCTAACTCTAAAAGATCAGTTCTTTACCAATCCCATCAGCCTAATGGGTTCATTTCAAAAAGGGAAAACCATGACATTTGCAATGCACAATCTAAAAGAAATTGATGCCCTCACGCTCAAGCAATGGATGGATCGGAATGAGGTGTTATTGATTGATGTCAGCAAACCCCAGGAGTTTGAAAAAAGTCATATCCCTGGAGCAAAACTGATGCCGATTGACAAGTTTGACCCCGCCAAAGTCCCTCGTCTCCAGGGTCAAAGGATTGTCCTTCAGTGTCAATCTGGCAACCGTTCGACCCAAGCTGCGCATCAAATGTTGCAGGCAGGATTTAGCCATGTTATTCATCTTCAAGGCGGTTTAACTGCTTGGAAGGCTGCTGGATATCCCACTCAGGGCAAGCGATCCATAAACATACTTCGTTTAGCCCAAATTTTAACGGGCTCTTGTGTTCTCCTTGGGACTAGTTTGGGGTCAACGCTATCTCCTTGGTTTGTACTACTCAGTATTGTTGTGGGGGGGAGTCTTGTCTTGATAGGGGTAAGCAACGATTGAAAGTTCTCGACGCCTTCACCATGGGGAATAAATTAGACCCGATTTTAGGCTGATTCAAAGTGTATGCCTCTTCGTAGACTCACTCACTTAAGTCGCTATCTACCCTTCCTAGAATGGTTTCTGGAATACCGTTCTCAGCACCTTATTGGCGATTTAATGGCAGGAATAATAGTAGCGATCATGCTGGTTCCTCAAGGCATGGCCTATGCATTGCTGGCTGGGTTACCCCCTCAGATTGGCCTCTATGCCAGCATCATGCCACTGATACTTTATGCGCTCTTGGGGACAAGCAGAACTTTGGCTGTGGGTCCCGTCGCAATCGTTTCGCTGTTAGTGGCCACGGGTGTAGGACAACTTGCTCAACCCAATACGTCTGAATACCTAACTTTGGCCATGATGTTGGCCCTTTTAGTGGGCATCCTACAAGTGCTGATGGGAGTGGTTCGACTCGGTTTTCTGGTGAACTTTCTCAGTCATGCGGTAATTTCTGGCTTCACTAGTGCAGCTGCCATCATTATTGGTTTTAGCCAACTCAAACACCTTTTGGGATTGCAACTTCCACAGACCGAGTCTTTTCCAGAATTACTACAGGAGATTTGGAAGCACCTTCCCCAGAGTAATGGCATTATCCTGATTCTTGGTCTCACTAGCATAGTTGTGTTGCTGGTCTTCAATCATCAATTGCAGCCACTACTAAAGAAGCAAGGGATACCTTCAAATTTGATACTCCCCTTGACCAGAAGTGGACCATTGCTACTGGTGCTCGTTAATACAGTTTTGGTGTGGGGACTCCAACTCCATGAAGTGGCGCAGGTCAAGATTATTGGTGAGATTCCAGCGGGGTTGCCGCCCCTGATGCTGCCCACCTTTGACTTGAAGAGTTGGCAAGCTCTAATGCCTACTGCTGTTGCAATCAGTCTTGTAGGATTTATGGAAAGTATTGCTGTGGCTAAGTCCCTGGCTAGTAAACGGCGACAAAAAATTGATGCCAACCAAGAGTTGATCGGTCTAGGAGCTGCAAACTTGAGTGCAGCCTTCACCGGTGGATATCCAGTCACTGGCGGATTAAGTCGAACCGTGGTTAATTTTAGTGCTGGGGCCAACACTGGGTTAGCATCCATAATCACAGCTTTGCTAATTGCCCTAACAGTTCTGTTTTTCACACCCTTATTTTATTTTTTACCTCAGGCTGTGTTGGCAGCGATCATTATCGTTGCCGTTTTGAATTTGATAGATTTCACCTCACTGCAACGCATGTGGCAATACAATCGTGCAGATGCGGCTTCATTACTGATCACCTTTGGTGCTGTGCTGGGGCTAGGTATTGAAGCTGGAATTCTCGTAGGGATAGTAGCCTCTCTAGGTCTATATTTGTGGCGGACCAGTCATCCCCATTTAGCAGTTGTTGGTCGAATTGAGGGCTCTGAGCATTTTCGAAATGTGCTGCGGAACCCTGTTAAAACCTACCCTCATGTGTTAGCGATTCGTGTGGATGAAAGTCTCTATTTTGCCAATATAAAAGCCTTGGAAGACTATGTGCTGCATGCTGTTTCTAATACACCTGATTTGAAACATTTGGTGCTGATCTGTAGTGCCATCAACTTCATTGATGCGAGTGCATTGGAAACGCTCGAAGCACTGATTGCTGATTTGAACACTGCTGGAGTGAGGGTCTATTTTGCAGAAGTCAAGGGCCCAGTGATGGATCAGCTAAAAAAGACTGATTTTGTGGAAAAGATAGGTCGCGAACGCATCTTTCTAAGTACTCATCAGGCCATGCTAGCGCTGTGCTGTAATTGAATAAGGAGAAATCAATGGCTACCTTTTACTGGGTTAGGGCTTTGTCAGGAGGTATCCTAATCGGTCTGAGTGCAACAATCTTACTACTCTTCAATGGCCGCATTGCTGGTGTGAGCGGTATGGTTAATGGTGCGATCAAGCATACTCCCCACGAACGCTGGCGTTGGACCTTTATCTTGGGGCTCTTCATCGGAGGGGCTCTCTACGAATATGTTTTGGCTCCCCAACCCACACCCACCTCTATTTTTTCTCCTAGGATGATGATCATTGGCGGATTTTTGGTAGGTTTTGGGACCCGTATGGGGAATGGCTGTACCAGTGGTCACGGTGTTTGTGGTTTAGGACGCTTGTCTGTGAGATCTCTGGCAGCAGTGCTGACATTTATCTTGACTGCAATATCAACGGTTTTAGTGACCCACCAGGTATTAGCAAAGTGATGGTGTATCTCTAAGTTCAAGAGGCAGTGGTATGAAACAACAACTTATTACCTTAATCTCAGGAATATTCTTCGGACTGGGTTTGGGAATATCTCAAATGATTGATCGCGAGCGAGTCCTCGGTTTTCTGGATGTAACGGGGACTTGGGACCCCACGCTTCTATTTACTTTAGGGGGAGCTGTTGGTGTAACAATCCTCACTTTTAGATGGGTTCTGGGACGTTCCACGCCTATCTTTAGCCCTAAGTTTTATCTGCCCACTAAACAGGCTATCGATGGGCAGTTACTTATGGGATCAGCTATCTTTGGCATTGGTTGGGGAATTGCAGGTTACTGTCCTGGTCCTGGCCTAGTCGCCTTAGTTCTAGGAATTTGGAATCCATTCTTGTTTGTCATTTCGCTAATTTTTGGATCATTAGTTTACCAATGGATTACAACTCAGCGAGTAAATTGCTCCCAAAAAGTTCCTACCCCAAAGCCCTAAAATGTTTAGAGCCATTTCCATTATTCATAACAATCGCTGACTATCTTCATGGGGTGATTCATTCGGAGGATCGGTAAAATATAAGATTTAGTTTTTCCGGCAGGGAGAGTGATACCTAATCGCTCTTAGTCATTGGATAAAAAATCTTCTTAGCCTATTCTTTTTTAAAATATGAGACTTGCTTTTACAAGTCTTTTTTAAAATATGAGACTTGCTTTTACAAGTGTGGATATCTGAAGCAGTGATGAGGATATCTGGGCAGGCTAGATCGTGGAGGTTCTAGTTAGAGTGTAGTTAGATCATCACTACTCCTTAAGAGGCTGGAGAACACTATGAAATCTAACAAGCCGACAGTTTTTATCGATGAGAATCAGGTTTCTCATAAACTGGAGAATTCTGTGAAATTAAATCAGAAAACAGATGTTGTTGATGAGAATGATCTGTCCCATATTGATCCAGCGACTATTGCAGTCATTATGCTCGCATTATTCTTTATACCCTTAATCTTGTCTGGTTTTTTCTTTCAGTAAGGTTCTTTGAAAGAATAATGAATCGAGAACCTGTAAACAAGTCAGGGGAAATACCACTTGATGCTGTGATTCAAGATCTCAACCAAGGATAGGTGATTAGTATGTTGGCTACTTCCAATAGAAAGGTAAAATCCTTTGGAATACTGGCCTTTATTACCATCTTAATAATGGGGTCTGCCAGTGCTGAAATACCTAATTCTAAAAACCTGACACTTGCTCGTGATTCTGAGCCGACTAGCCATTATCTCAAAGGATATATTAGAGGTCAGTTTGGCTTACACGATATTGTCGGTTCCCGAGATTCGAAAAACAATCTTTGCTTCGGCTATGGTTCTTACGATCCAGATCATTTAATTACTCTAAAACAGCGCTTTCCAAGCCTGGTATTACATGTAAAAAGTAAGTACCCCGATACAACTATTGTAGTTAGAGGACCGGATCAAAAACTTTACTGTGCAGACGATTCTTTGAATGGGAAAGCTGCTCAATTAGAGCTGAAGAATCTTAAACTTGGAACATACCAAGTCTGGGTTGGGGCCTTTGATCAGGGGGATTCTTTTAGGTATATGCTCAAGGTAAACCAGACAGATACAGTATCGCAGAATTAAATTTTGATTTTCTGGGCAATATTTTGTTGAAGCACTACGTTTAGTTTATTCATCTAGATGAAGTCTGTTGTAAGACTCGGGCTACCGCTGTCTGAACGGTTGCTTGATTCATCATAAAACCGTGGATTCCCGGAAATGTTAAGGGTTGATCGGATTCCAGGAGACGAGTTTCATTCAGAGCGACGAGCCCATCGTTCAACTCCATCCCAAAGGGGCTCCAGGGACCACGAGGACCGCTGGTACCCGCAATGATGGTATATGAAGCATGCAAATCGGGCAGAGATGCATAAAATTCCGAGCTAGCGAGATTGGCACCACTGGTGCCAGAGAACCATTGGAAGGGCCATAGATTCCAGGCTAATTTTGCTAAGCGTGGAGGTTGATTAGGAGTGCCCAGCATGACAATATGACGGGGGAGATTTCTGGATAGAGCTAGGGCTGAGCGGGTCAATATCCCACCTAGTGAATGGGCTACAACCCCGTAGGGGCCATGAGTTGATAACAGTCGGAATCGATCTCGTAAACGCGTTACGATCTGTTCGTATGATTCAGCAAAGGCAGTGTAGCTAAAAAATTCTGTTTGATAGCCAGACTGATCGAGACAATATGAAAGGCCCATCATTGACATCGGTGTCCTACCCAGGCCATGAACTAATAGGATCTTCATTGTGTTGCCCTGCCCCATATATCGGGGATTAGCATTGATGTCTCTACTCTAACAATTATGTCTTTGAGTCAACTAATGCATCTAATGCTTGTTGCATTTGGGCTTGGACCATTTCATAGCAAGCAGTAACGTAGGTGCGATCGCGCGCTGCTGCTACGCCATGCCGCTCAAACACAATGGGTGGGCAAACTCGAGTTTGAATAGACATAGGGAATGGAATATTGGGTAAGGGACCAAAAGATAGTCCCCAAGGTAGACCAAGATAAACAGGGAACACATCTGGATCAATCCCACCCAGCCAGGGCATTCCCCACTCATGCAGTTGGTTGATAGCTTTGTAAAAATCGGCCAGCACAATCAGAGTCTCATGGGCACCGTTTGAGACCAACGGCACAATTGGAACTTTTTCCTCCAGCGCTAACTTAATGAACCCCTTGCGCCCAGCCAGGTGAATTTGGTGGCGTTGACAATAAGGACGAAACACATCCTGTGCCCCACCGGGATACACTAGAACGCTAGCCCCTTTCCTTAGAGCTTTGATCGCCATCTTAGGGTGAGCCATGATACTGCCAATCTGACCCGCCAGTTGGGCTAAAGGAGGGCATGATTGCTGAAATGCCTGCCAAATCCCTGGATGCAGCAGCCCATAAATGGGCCGTTCAGCCCCAAACTGTCTGCACCAGTCATACATGCTCATATACATATCAGGTGCTGCAAGTCCACCGTTATGGGAACCAACCATCAAAACGGGGCCATCGGAAGGAACATGATGCCAACCACTAGTTTGGACATGAAAGTAATGATGATAGAGCCAGTTCAACAGTGGCATCAATTGTTCGATAACCTTCGGATCACGATAGTCGAGGGACCACCCCAGAGGAGCAGCATGGCTGTTAGCTTTCTTCAACATAGAGACATGGTGTGTGTGATTGTTGTCCCCATCCACCTGTAGGGAGAGGGAATTGTAACTGACGCAAACCACCGTCTAGCCAATCAGCTGAGCAACTCGGAGGGCTGAGGTAATTGCCCCTTCGTGCAATCCATCTTCTAGATAAGCACCTGCGTGGTACGTGTTGTTCTCTCCATTGGTCTCCACCACTTCATCACGATAGTGGAAGGACTCAACCGTATACAGTGGAGTGTGGTGCTCTTGAACATGAAGAACTTTATCCTTGTCAATCAGGCTGGTTAAATCAAAGGCTAAACTATAGCGCACAGAAGATGTTATTCCGCACAGCTGATTGAGAAATGCATTGTAACCCCAGCCTTTATCAGTTTGAAAAAAATCAAACTCAGAGGGTTTCACAATACCGTAGCGGTCGTATATGGCTGTATCTGAATGGAGAAACGTGCGAATTCGGTTTGCCCGCCAACTAGAAAAGCGTTGACGTTCTGCTAACGTAGGATCTGCCAATAACTCTATGACTTGATCGGGAGGAGTTGCAAACACAACTTTATCAAACTGCTGCTGTCCCTCTGGTAACGTAATGGTAATACCATCAAGTGATCTCGTAATCGCCTGAATCTTAGCATTAAGATACAGGTCTCCCCTAAACAGGGCCAAGATTCTCTCAATATAAGTATAGACACCGCCTTTAATTCTGAACCATTTCAAGAAGATATATTGGCGGAGTGCTGGGATTGCCAGCTCTGCAGGAAAGTCATCAATGCTTTCAAACGGCATGGAATAACTGTACATGGTCAATAACTTAAGCCAGCAGTTCCGAATACAGGGCCGGGGTAGATGTTGAGACATCGGTTGATCGTAAAAATCCTGCATTTTGGGGAACTGCATTCTCACCCAGAATCCAGCTGAGCGGGCATATAGCGTATCCAGTCTCAGATATTCATAGAATCGCCGCAGTCCTATGAAATTTTTGCGAATCATCCTAGCTGAAAGAAAGTGACGACCATTTTGGAGGAACAAGGCAGACCCAATATCAACAGGTTCCAACTCGACCTCCAGCGTTTGCATTAGTGTGAGGAAGTTGTGAAAGGCTGCCGGAAATTCCAGGACACCATTTTCCAAGATTTGATCACAGTCCGAATGGTTAGGCTGCACATTTTTGTTCAGGGTGCGGATGTGTCCACCGAGGACAGGCTGGCGCTCAAAGACCGTAACGTGGTGTCCTTGTCGGTTTAGCAAGTAGGCTGTAACCATACCGCTAGCCCCACCGCCAATAACTGCGATTCTCATAGCGTTTAGTCCTTCCTTAAATGACATCACCGGATAATCTTTGGTAAAGCAGTGCCCCCGTCCAAAAAGTGGGGGCAAAGCCTGGATAACCTGAGGAAGCATTGCAGAAATAAAAGTTCTGCAATGAGCTGCGGTGAGTGAGCCGCCCCAGACCCATATTTTTGGGTGTTAAGCTTGAGCCATAGGAATTCCCTTGGGGACAATGGCAAAACCGCTCGTTGGTAGTGGGGCTACCCGCGATCTGAAAAACGAGGTGATCTCTCAAATTGGGAATGTAATATTTTTCAACCACATCAAGAATTTGGTTTAGAATCTCTTCTTTTTTCTGGGTGTACAGTTTGCGATCATGTTCTAGCAGCTCTCGGAAATACTCATAGTTGGCCACCGTTAAAAACTCGATCACTTGGCAATTCTCAGGGCAGTCGCGGTGATCATCTGTTAGGAGTGTTGGGGTTGTAATGGCAAAGCTGGGCTGAGAAAAATCATGATTAACGTACATGCGCTTAAAGGCTTCATTGAGATTGGTTACCTCCGTATGGAACATGTTCCACTTGCCAAATCCGTAATCCTGTAGATCTAGATCTTTCACGACACAGTAGGCCATGAAATTTGAGGGGGAATAGTCATAGCTCAACTGCTTCTGGACTGATTTTGAAAACTTCTCAATTCCAATCATCTTGGCTGCCTTTTGTGGATCCATGTTGCAAATGATCGTATCGGCGGTGAAATCTTGGGTGACGTGAGTGGTGTGATCGATAGTCTGTACACCGTTCACTGTCCTATCGGTTACTAAGAAGTTCACCACTTCTTGATTGAGTAAGACCTGACCACCATTCGATTCAATGACAATAACAAGGGCATTGATAACGGCTTCAAAATGCTGGGTAGGATAAAATGCCCCTTCTTGATAGCTCGTAAATAGAATGACCCACGCATAGAACGAAAGCTGATTTGGAGGTAGTAAAAAATCAGGCCACTGTAAGGCTAAGAGGGTCTGTGCCGCTTCGGGGAGCCTAAAACGATCAAACACATTCTGTAGAGTGCTATTGACATACTGAGCAGCTATAGTGCTCTGCCAGCAATGCCGCAGCAGGTTGAGAGGCCGCACTGGAGGCGATAGGATTTTAAGACCAGCCCGAACTTCGTATACTTCTTTGATAAATTGTTGGATTGACTGCTGATGTTTGGGGAAAAGGTCTGAGAGGCGCTGAATAAGCGTTGATACATCTGAGGTGATATCCAGGGCATAACCCGGCATTCTCATATGGTCAAAACCATGAAGGTCATACCGTTCAAAGGTAATCTCCTTTTCGAGGCCCAATTTTTTGAGCACACGGTTTACTGTATACCCTT
Source organism: Acaryochloris marina S15 (assembly GCF_018336915.1). Taxonomy (GTDB): domain Bacteria; phylum Cyanobacteriota; class Cyanobacteriia; order Thermosynechococcales; family Thermosynechococcaceae; genus Acaryochloris; species Acaryochloris marina_A. The sequence continues at coordinate 150,836 of NZ_CP064926.1, forward strand.
CGCCACAATCCCAAACATAGTGAAGTTGAGCATTAAAGGTATATTTTTTCGCCATCGTAAAAGTGTGGCCGAATCCTCCTGGGTGCTCGTGAGATTCTAAGATTTTGACTTTTTTGCCAGCGTTAGCCATCAGTGCTCCAAACACTAGAGAAGATAAGCCACTTCCGACGATTAAGTAATCTACAGTCATAGAGCCCTCTCAAATGAACTTCAGATGAGCCAGACACCTGGAACAGTAAAGACTAATATTGAAGAACTTATGAGGCAGGCAATTTTTTAGTTACTGCTAATGCTTACGAGTTCATTGAACAAGGGGTATTCATTAGTAACATTGTGATTCTTTTCCATAAAAGGCTGATGGGGTTGAGTTAAGGATATAGTCCCAGCATTGCCATATCTATAAATACACTACTGGGTAGTGTTTGACCTCTGGTAGTGCCTTCACAAATTTCTCAATATTATTTCCTAAGTTGAAAGGTAGCTCTTAATGGTAGGGAGCTATAGACTCTTTGGGAGCGGGTCATGACTGAACAAACTATTCAAGGAACCCAGCAAATCCCTCAAGAGCAGTGGTTAGCTTTTTGCGATCACCTGCGCCCAAGACTGTATAGGTTGAAAAAGATATCTCAGGGCTGGTGCTTGCAATAAATATTTAGGCTCACAACGGTACTCAGACGATCTTGAGTTTGAGTTAGTGATCAAATGGTGAATCAGAGGTTACCCCCATGTCACATCATCCAACGCCGAGAAAACGAATTGCTATTTTACTAGAGAACCAGTTTGAAGCTTCTGAATATCAAGTTCCAAGTACTGCATTGCGTAAAGCAGGGGCCACTGTCTCGGTTATCGGTTCCCGAATGAATGAGGGGTACCAAGACAGGCATGGTACCGTCACAGTCAAACCTGTTGCTACATCAACTGAGGTGAGGGCTGAGGATTTTGACGCCATCGTTATACCAGGGGGCCACATTCGTGCCAACCCTAATATGGTCCGGTTGGTTTCTCAAGCAATAGATCAGGGTACCTGGGTAGCGGCTGTGGGCTATGGTCCTCAGATACTCATCGAAGCAGATCGACTTCGCAATAAGCATGCAACGAGTGCTCGATCGATTCATAAAGATCTCCAAAATGCTGGTGCGATATACGTCAATGAACCTGTTGTCGTTGACGGAAATCTGATCACAGCCAGACAACCTAGCGATTTGCCGATGTTCACCACCATGCTACTCAAGTGTCTAAACTTGACGATTAAAGGAACTAGGCTGCCAGAGATTACCGACTCCACCTTTAATTGGTGGAAGTTGGGGGAAGCCTGGGGGGGCTCTAGCAAACAGGAGATTGTTAAAGCCCTCAATACAACCATTGTTGGGGAACGATATACCCTAGAAGCTTTTAGGCAGTATGGTCATCGCGTTTCCCATCAAGAGTTGCGATTGTTCTTACAGGGTATTAGTTCTACTAAGCACTATCATGTGGAGCGATTAGAAGCTCACCTTTATGATGCGTTTGGAGAACGGGTCACTTGGCGGGCCGTGGGTAGTGAAGCTTATGCCGCTCTGCAAAGTTGGCTGCAGTCAAGTAATGATACATCAATTTTACGGCGTGCCCTTGGCGATATTCAAACTGGGGTGATTGATGTTTATCACTTATGTAACCAACTGACTGCCCCTCAAACCGTATCAATTTTAGAAGAAGTGGAACACGATCTAGCCAATCATGAACAACGATTAGCAGATCTATACCGGGCTAGATCTGGAGATCATATTAAGCCCCCGATGCCCACAACGATCGCTGCAGTCAATTAATCTGATGATTTTCAGAAGGACAATGAACAATGAAAAATCAACCGAAGCCACCCATCACCCTTAATGTTGATCCAGCCACTCATGACGATGGTTATTCTTAGCGATGTTCCAATTCAAGATCCGCAGAGAAGACTGATCTATTACCATTCGTGAAAACTGATGATTCTTTATGAGAACCTGATCAGCGGTATTTAAACGAAGCATTTGTAGCAACAACCCAACTAATCCTTGATCCCATCTGAAAACGCTGTGTTCAAGCGGTAGACGTTGTGAATGCGATGTCTTGGCTCCTCTCTAGCATAACGTTGAGGATTGTCTGATTGAACCACTCGAACCTGAATGTTAGACTATCAAACTCGTTGGGATGATCCTGTGCAACTACTGTGATCCACAGTCTGCAAGAATTAATGTCCAGAAGTTAGCGCTAATGCCCTTGGGAGAGTAGTTTCTAACGATTTTCTAGCCTTCCCCACAATTTGGGGACTAACCACGGGTAACGACAGCCGACAGTGCTGATAATGCACCCATTCAAATTCAGCCTTTTCTAAAGTTTTCCAGGTCTCACGATTCGGATGACAATTATGCAAAAGCGTTTTCCATAAAGGCGTAACAGCTTCTTGGATTCTACGCTCCCAAGTCCTCGGTTCCGCTGCAACATGTTCTAGAAAAATAAACAGACCACCAGGTTTCAGAACACGTTTGACTTCACTCAAGCAAGTCTCCAGATGTGTAACTGAACATAAAACATAGGTACTCACAACTACATCAATACTATTGTCAGCTACGGGCAATTGCTCAGCAGTTCCCTTAAACACGTTGATCGATGTCAGTCCCTGACGGTCAGCCTCTTGCCTAATATACGGATGCAGGCATGGATTCAGTTCAATGCCAATCCAATCAATGTCTGGGCAGCAATTGTAAATTCAATATTTCATGAGGTATCGGCTGCTATTCGAGGCTCTGGATCATCCAACATAAACTGGAGCAAATGCTCCCAACTCTCAAAGAGCAAGTATTTGGTCAAAGTCTGAATATCGTGAAAAAAGCCTTGTCGGGTTCCCCGTTGCTTTCGCATGCGTTGATAAGTGGAGTCCACCAAGTGCAAGACGGTATGAAATAAGAATGCCAACAGGTTGAGTACCAATAGCACAGCAGCAAGGTTCTTCTGACCATGACCAAAATTATGTTCTAAGTGATAGCCCTTGGTTTTGAGGACATTGTGTCCTTCATTCTCCGCTTTCCATCGGGCACGTCCAGCACTGACAATCTCGGCCACACTTTGGTCATTGATGAAATGGTGAGTAATGAACGCGTTGTGATACATAGTCTTTCCATCAGCAGCACGAGTAACAGAGACTTCGCACCAGTTGACCATCACTGCTGGTAGCTCCTCACGCAGGGGGATGCGATTGTAATAGCGATACTGACAAATTTCATGATAGCGACCGTTCCAGCCCCGAGTCTCTAGATGCTCAACATCTCCAATACCTTCTAAATACTCTACCCATTCATATAGCTCTGGATGGGAGGAGGGCAAACAGACAAAAATGAAGTTCAACTCATCCTCTAAACAAGTCTCCACCATCGGTTGACGGCTATAGAGGTCATCGCCAAGAACCGTAATCTTGGCTCCGTCAAACCCTTGAGCATGCCCCTTGATCCACCGTTTGGCCGCAGCGGTTTCACTATCCTGTTTCTCCGCACCATCTTGAGGACGAATGAACTCTGGGGCCAGAGAAATGACATGTTCAATTTCCGGACAAACGAGGACGGGCAACACGGCGGTGTGCGTATAGGTGACACTCCCATCCCGATGGGTTTTGGTAGAACACTGATCGCAACAAATCCGGTTTGAGGAAAAATACTCGCTGCCGTCTAGCCCTACCAACAGGTGTCCACCTAGAACCTTATATTGCTCTAGATAACCTCGTCGTAGGAGAACGCTATAAATTTGATAAAAAATGGGAAACAGAAGACGAAATGCGATCAAGTCCAAAACATTCTTGATTTGGTTGCTCGTGGGGAGTTCTGTTAACTCAAAGAGGGCTTGGGCGTTGTCACGACCATGACGACTATGAACATGGCGTTGGTACTCCAGAAACGAAGGACATTGCATAAAGAAGACAGCAAATGCGCCTAATACAATATCTTTGAGACTAAATTTGGTGCCATTACTGGGTTGACGTGGATCATCGAGGTGCTCAATGAGCTGATGTAGCCAGTGCAGTAAGAGAGGGAAATTTAGAACACCTTCATTCATCGTCTGGGGCTCTGCAAGTGTATGAATACATCCTCAACGACTACAACCTAGCTTGCCAAAATTTTGAATTTACAATTGCTGATGTCTGGGGGATAGTAGGACAAATTAATCCCGGCCCCTGGACCCAGTTCCAAGACAGTACCGTGGAGGTCAGCGAATAGCCAGCGTTTGAGTTGAGCCATAGTTGTAAACTGCTTGCACTCTTTCAGCTTGATGGTTTCTTCTGAAACGGTATTGGCCCTTGCCATTCCCCAAGCCAGTAATTGATTGTACATATGGCGTCCTCTTCGATTTTGAGCAAGGTTGTACGTTTATCTCATTCCTACCAATAATTTTTTTGATCATTACACAGTTGAATTTTTGGTATTTTACCCAAAAGTCTTTGGGTGAAAAGCCTTATTTCTCTGAGACAGTGCGGAGTGGGATGGGGCGGCCCTCGTAAAATTTGCGCTCAAGCCACCCTAAACTCAACCAGATTATGATGCAAACGATGAAGCTAATACTAGCAACTCGGGCTAACTCAACGGTTCTTCCCCAATCTAAGAGATAAAGTTGCGCCGTTATCCAAACCACAAGTGCCCCCATAACCATTCCTTGCCTTCCTCTCCTGAGTTGGCTCAGTGCAGTCCGACAACTGGCACAGTGAACAGTATGAGAGTGATAGCGTTCGATCACTTGCTCTCGCCCTATCGCTGGGGGCAATGGCTTATTGGGGAAGGAATCGGCATTGTAGTGCTGCAACCATTGGTGTAATGCCATGACAAAACGGTCAGCTCGGGTTGGCATATAGAAGGCTTGCGCAATAGGCTTACCCTCTTCCTGCTGGGCAAGATGACGTTCCTGAAGGTACAAGAAAATTTGGTCATCCTCGAGAATAGAATTTTGCAGCAAGTGAAAGGCCCAACTGGGGGTATAGCGCGTCAATCCTGCTGGCCAGAGAGAGGCAAATTGAAAGGGGAATTGAGCAAATAAACGACATTCTCCCTTACGAATAGGTGTGCAGTAAGCAACGGTAAGGGTACGGTTCTTTTCCTGAGTGGTTAAATCATGCCACATCAGATTAGGGGCGATGAAGGTGGTCAATTGTGTTCAAAATTGGCCTTTTTTAGGACCAACAGCGGTTTCCCAAATCTCATGAAAGCCCTGTCTGTCCGCGTGGTTAATCTCTAGGTCCATAGGGCCAGCAACACTGCGATCTCCAACAGAACGATGATGGGCAAAGGGTAAATGACTCGGGTCCAAGACATTTTCCAACAGTGTGAGTACATCGAAAGGTAGATCGCGTACCCCATCTAAGACAATCCATTCATTGGGTGCTTCTTCTAACGGTGTTACTAACGGGATAGGGGTGTGAGCTGCTTGTTCGGATTGCCCTGGATAAACAAACAACATCCCCTGTCTCACTGCTGTTGGCAAAGATTGAACACAAGTCCGGCGGGAATCCGCCACTGAGTGGCCACCAACTTGCTGAGGAATCCGACTGCATTGACCTAAACCGGAGAACGTCCAACCGTGATACGGGCATTCCAGCAAATCATCTGGAGTAAGGCGACCTTCAGATAAGGGAGCCAGCCAATGGGGGCATTGATCAGCAAAGACCCTCCAAGCTTCTGGTGATTGATCCCACCAAATGACCAAATCTTGTTCTAACAGCGTGAACGTTGACAATTGTGATGGTTCTAAATCATTCACATAGGCAATGGGATGCCAAGTTTCTTGCCATGTGAATTGTGAGAGATCTTCTCCACCCGGCAATAGCCATTGCCCATGGGATTGTTCAGCCGTTGAGGATAGTTCAACTTCATGAGCAGAGTGGTGAGGCTGATTATGAATAGTACTCATGAACAAACTCCGAAAAAGAGCAGCAAGATATTAGATAAATTCAACTGCATAAACGCTCGATTTCACCAAATCTAACCTCAAACAGAAGGTCGTCCAAGGAGATATTGGAAAACATAGTTCTACATCAAAGGGATGTTATTGAAAACTAGGTCAACAGTTTTATCGGTTAACGGTGATATAGTCTTACCCCTTGGCATCTATAGGCAATCGGGACTCATTCCATGAGCCCAAAGCCCTATCTGCCTCTACCAAAGACATGCCGTTGGCTAGATTTCTCAAAAAAGCCTCAACATGTCTGTGACCAATTGCCTCGCCTGTCATATCTGGTGTACGGGCAGTGAACTCGAAGAATTTGACCAATGCATAGGCATTGTAGTTAAAAGGACGAAGAGCTAATGCCCATAAGGTTAAGATCCAAATAGGGATAGATTTGATGTGAGGTTCTTGACCAAGAATTTTAAAGACTAATTCGGCCATTTGTTGATTGCTAAACTTCTCACATCCTCCAACTGGCCGAACTGTGTTTCTCAGTAATGGCTCCTTAATCACCCTAGCCACTTCTTCACCAAAATCGAGCGCACTCAAGGGGTTATAAATACTAGAACCATCTCCGAATAGACGAATTACACCCTTCTTTTTCGCTGCGTCTAGGAACTCTTGTGCATCATTAAAGAATCCAGTGGGAGCAAAGATGTTGTAATCCATCCCTGAGTGCATGATCGTTTGAGCGACCTGATCTCTCGCTTTTGCCAGAGGCGATAGACGTGCCATTTCAGATGCATGTAACACGGAAACAAAGATGAAATGTTTGACACCTGAAGCCTTAGCCGCCTCAAAAATATTCAGGTTGGCTTGATAGTCCACGTCCCAAAAAGTGGGGTGACGGTTGAATGAATGAATGCCGATGGATGAGAAAACAACGTCTATATCCTCACAAAGACCTTTCAACGTGTCTGGTTGAGTAGCATGGCCCATGAAAATGTCGTCGCACCAATTGGTATTCCTCAGGCGGTTTTTATCACGACATAAGGCACGGACCCAAAAACCTTGTCCATGTAAAACCTCTAACACACCACCACCAATATATCCTGTGGCTCCTGCTACCAATACTTTTTTCCGTTTTTTACTCATACTTGATCTCCCGCAATAATTTTGCTGTTTAACTCAAGTAGCTCACTGATCAATCAAGCTCTGGAAATCGCTCAACCAATCGTATTTATCTGTTGGATAGTGAGATATCAGCGTTTTGTTCTATAAAGAGTTGCTGATTTTTCTAGTCGCACTATTCAAAAAAATAACTACCTTAAGTCTAGAAAGATAAATTGAGAATCTTGTGAAACCACAAAAAAGATTTAGTGGTGAATCCCAATTTCAATGGTAGGAATACTACCAAGAGATATAAGCAGGCATGAAATATGGGGGAACAAAGTTTGTATATTGTTGCTGTCATTCAGAGATGTCCAAGTTTTGAGAACCACTTCACTGATACGCCTCACAAATTACTCAAACTCTTCCTCTAATTTCAGGAGGAAGTGAAATCAAATTCATTATTTGTCTGAGGGAGGGTATTGAAACGTTTGTTATTCAAATTCTCAAATGCTATGTCTTTTCCGCTTAAACGATGCAGCTCTGAATGAGTAACAGACAAAATCAAAATATTCAGGAGAAACAACTATGCCTATTGAAACAGAGCCTAATCGCACTCGAAAAAATATTGAACCCAAGCGGTTTGGTGGCAGTTTATTCATTCTGTTTACATTATTATTATTTCTAAACCTATTTGTGTTGCGAGGACCACGGTTTCCGATAACTGCCTACAGTGATTTTGTTACTCAAGTAGAGGCGGGTCAGGTTGAACGGGTGGAGGTTCGTTCGGATCGTATTCGATATATCTTGAAAAGTGACCAGTATGGATTTGATGAGGGGACAGAGCCTGCTCCCGTATTCGATACGGTGCCTGTTGGGATTGATTTAGAATTACCCAAATTTCTACGAGAGCATGATGTTCAGTACTTTGCTCCACCTCCAAGCTCCTTAAGCTGGTTGCCGACTCTTTTAGGGTGGGTTGTACCACCGTTAATTTTCTTTGGTATTTGGAGTTGGTTGATCAACCGAAATCAAGGGGCAGGCCCTGCTGCCCTAACGGTGGGTCAAAGCAAGGCCCGTATTTACTCAGAAGGGAGCACAGGTGTAACATTTGATGATGTTGCTGGAGTTGAAGAGGCAAAAACGGAATTGCTAGAGATTGTAGATTTTCTAGCTCATGCCGACAAATACACTCGCTTGGGAGCCAAAATACCCAAAGGTATCTTGTTAGTTGGCCCACCGGGAACAGGTAAAACATTACTCGCTAAAGCAATCGCCGGAGAAGCTAAGGTGCCGTTCTTCAGTATTTCAGGATCGGAGTTTATCGAGCTATTTGTTGGGATAGGTGCAGCTCGGGTTCGCGATTTGTTTGAACAAGCCAAGCAACAAGCTCCTTGTATTGTGTTTATCGATGAATTAGATGCTCTAGGTAAGGCACGGGGAGGACCTGGCGGATTCACGGGAGGAAATGATGAACGGGAACAAACACTGAATCAACTTCTCTCGGAGATGGATGGATTTGATCCTAATGTTGGGGTTCTTCTGCTAGCAGCTACCAACCGTCCAGAGGTACTTGATTCGGCATTGCTACGTCCAGGCCGGTTTGATCGGCAAGTGGTCGTAGATCGCCCTGACAAGATGGGTCGAGAGGCAATTTTGAAGGTTCATATCAGAGGAGTGAAGCTGGCTGAAGATGTTGACTTGACCAAGTTAGCAGCACGGACACCTGGGTTTTCAGGGGCAGATTTGGCTAATTTAGTGAATGAATCAGCCTTGCTAGCAGCTCGCCAGAACCGCGATGCAGTAGTCATGGCTGATTTCAATGAAGCGATTGAACGAGTTGTTGCAGGTTTGGAGAAAAAGTCGCGCGTTCTCAATGATTTAGAGAAAAAGACTGTCGCTTATCACGAAGTGGGGCATGCTATTGTGGGCAGTTTGATGCCAGGTGCAGGGACGGTTGAGAAAATTTCGGTAATTCCCCGTGGCATTGGCGCACTAGGCTATACTCTGCAACTTCCAGAGGAAGACCGCTTCTTGATCACAGCCAGTGAATTGCGAGGCAGGATAGCGACTTTGTTAGGAGGACGTTCAGCTGAAGAGTTAATTTTTGGAGTTGTTTCTACAGGAGCCAGTGATGATATCCAGAAAGCAACCGATTTAGCTGAACGGTATGTCACCCTCTACGGTATGAGTGATGAACTTGGTCCTATTGCGTATGAAAAGGCACAACAACAGTTTCTAGAAGGAATGCCTAATCCGCGCCGTACCGTTGGTCCCCATGTTGTTGAAGCAATTGATCAAGCGGTAAAGGAAGTGGTTGATGGGGCTCACCATATGGCATTGAGTATTCTATCCATTAATCAAGATATGCTCCAATTAACTGCGAGTCATCTTTTAGAGAAAGAGTTTTTAGAAAGGCAAGAATTGCATTCGCTGCTAAGTCAACCTCAGTTTCCACCTGAAATGGATGAATGGCTACGGACGGGTAAGTTTCCTCAAGGAAAAGAGCTGATCCAAACTTCCTTAAATTCACATCAGCCAATCGGAATTAATTAAGTCATAGGGAAATCTATCAAATCCATGCCATAGAGGAGAACAATAGCTTTGCAGTTTTGCAGCCTTTGTCTCCATAACTATACTGCTGAATGAGTCTCCCTTTTTGTACTCTTGCATAAGGAGCACGTCTGTGAGAATCTTGATTATCTATTTTTCCTTTTCAGGTAATAATCGGCGACTTGCTGAGTATCTAGTCAAAGAAATTCAGTGCGATATCTGCCCCATTATTGAAAAAAAGAGGCGGACAATGGTAACGATCATTTTAGACATGATGTTCAAAAGATATCCAAAAATTGAGGCTATTGAAGCCCCGATCGCAAATTACGATCACACCATCTTGGTTGCGCCAATCTGGGATTCTAAGGTAGCTAATCCCTTGAAAACATTGATCAGGAGTGAGAAGAATTCTTTGAATAATTATTCTTTCATATCATTCTGTGGTTTCGACCGCCCTGGACAAAAAGAAAGAATTACTAATCAACTTACAGATCTCACTGGATATCCACCAAAAGCTGTCTCTGAATTAAAAGTTTGCGAACTCTTTCCATCAGAGTATAGAGAGGAAGTCAATACTATTTCCCGCTATCATATCACTAGTAAAGATCTCTCTAAGTTTGAAGATGAAATTTATGATTTTCTCCACCTCATATAAAGAATAAAATATTAAATATTCACTCAATATAGTAGACTATTTATTTTCTTTAGATGTAGTCCATAGCTTCGGATGGGAGTGGAGGAGAAGCTCGTAAGAACAATCATCTGTGTCTTCACCTAGTACAAATCTATTGAAACTTTGGTAAGTAACTCTCTGTAATTATTGAGGATAAATATATTCTTAATGATTACCAACACACTGAATAGAATGCAATGTCATTAGACCTCTTGCATTCTATTCAGCTAACGACATAGCAGTGGCCTAAAAATCTAAGTCATATTGCAGCATCAACTGAGTTACTAACACATCAAGAAACGAATATTCCAAGAGGTCTATTATTCCAACGATAAATGGCTAATTCATTAAGTTGATCATGTGATCATGTTGAAATCATAGAACGAAGCTGTTCTGCCGATGAATTGGTGGAGGGCTGTACTGCTAATTGATTCGGTGTGCGTACAACCATGACTGAACATAGGGCATGATGAACAACATAGTTGCTAATACTACCTAACACTAATTCTTTTACCCCAGAATGACCTCGACTTCCCATTAAAATTAAATCAGCGTTCCATTCCTTAGCAAAATCGCAGATCTCTTGTCGAGGATTACCAAATTTTTGTGTGATCTCAGTAGTAATTCCAACTAACTTTGCTTGCTCAGCCAGTATTACTAATCGATGTAACTCTTTTTCTTTATACTTTTTCCATTCTTGTTGAAAACGATTCAACGGTATGTCAGAAAAAGCTGGATAGAGATAGGTTCCAGGAAAAACAGGATGTGCTTGATAGCCTTCTCCTTCGATGGATAGGACATGTAGTAGCATAAGTCGAGCATGGCAATATTCTGCTATTTCCATTGCAACTTCAAAAGATTGAATAGCATTTATTGAGTGATCCATGGCGACCAAAATCTTCTTAATCATATTAGCCTCCAGACGCATAGCAGATGGGTTGTATTGAAAATCACCCTGCTAAATCAAATGCAATACACTAATAAGGCTTATCCAGAGATACCTTTGTGACTAAATAAAAATCACTAAGTGATTAAATTTTATTCATCGCATTCTTAATGTAAAGGATGATCAACTCATTCTTACTATAGCCAAACAGGATGAGTAACTTGTGAAGGAATACTTACAACCTTAAATCTAAAAGATAAAAAACTTGAAAGAAATAAAGTCTTCCTAGTCGCAAGAAATCCTATTATTTTAATCAATGGATCAGTCCTATGTAGCTTTATTAGGAGTGAATCTAGACCATGACATTAAATATATTATTCAAATTTAGTAAAGGATTTATATCTAGACTGAAATGAGTATTAATTACTTTACTTAATTGCACTCACATTATTCACAGATAGATTTTTTAAATTAAAACTATAGAGAGCTATTCAAATCACCTAGTCTTAATCTACTCAATTTTAATTTTTTAGAGGTAATTATGTTGCAATCTACTTCACATTTCTTGAACTCTGTAGATTTCTGGGTAAAAATTTCTATTCTTATCCTTGAAATTTTAATTTATAGATGGGCTATCTATAATTTGGAAGATAAATATTTCTCTAAATAATGATTGATAATTTGATTTAGAGTAACTAGTTTTTCAGACATAAGTTGCTTGTTTGTCATGAAAATCGATTAATTTCCGTGTCAGGATTGCAATTGGTGTTTCAATGAACGCACAGGTGCCCCAATGGCTTGCTTTCGCACCTCTAGTTCAGTGGTGAGCTGTGCCATCAATGCCCGCACCGGAAGAATGGGAGTTCGTGCTGTAGGTGGGACTTTCGGTAAATCTCACACCACCATTATGCGTTGAGAAAAACGTCTAGCAGATCAAGCACAGACCGGGTCACGCCCCGCGTCAGCAGGCCCTAATGTGACGGTAGGAGGGGATGAAGTATACACTCGTGTAGGCAAAAATCTTCCCCCCACCAGTCAGTTCCAGGGCTGGAACATCCACGTCCTTGAACGCGAAAGCCGCTATTGGTTGACAGTACAAGCTGGCCTCAAGGATGCACAACTTTTTGCAAATGGCGTTTACTCGGCTAGAGAGTGGGTGAAAGCCTGTGATGGGATTCGATGGTTTACTGTTCGCGTAGCGTGCCGAAGGCTTAGGTGAAAGGCGCTATGGAAATGAGCTTTGGAAACTTGCCAGTGTCTATCTCAAAGCAGAAGAGTATCACCCTGACTATGGGCATCGCAAGGTTTGGCGAGAAGGATTAGAAGTCGCGATGAAAGTTAAAGGATCTCAGGGGAATCGTCGAGTGGAGTGGGTGAAAGCAGAGCATCCCTTTACCACTATCAGTCCAGGGTCTGAGATCCATGCCAATCACAACGAGGCTCACAATGCTGCCTTGAGGAGACGATGTAGTGCTTATCGGAGGCGGCAGAATCTATACGCAAAGAAGCAGTCAGGGTTACAGAGAGAGCTAGACGTACAACGCCTGATTCAAAACTGGGTTAGACTCCATTGGGGACTCAGTAAGCAGACCACACCAGCAATGGAGATGGGATTTTGTTCTCGTCCGTTGAGCACACTAGAACTCCTCACTAATAAAGAGTTTAAGTGTGTGCCCTATTAATACACCAGTGCCATGAGTTTCCTCTGCACTTTAGGTGCAGAGTTTTTAAGTTTCCTTAGAAATCTTAGGGGTGTGATGTGCCCAGCCCCAAACGAAAATGGCTAAACAAAGAACACCTAGTTTAACTACGAAGTAAGTCGCTCCGCTGGAATATAAAGGATATAGCATCATAATCCCTCCCTTATGGAACTGAATTTACTTTTTTGATTTTTTGGGTACCTAAATTTATTGCCAACCAGAAAGATGTGAATAAAGAACCTCATTCTCTAGTGAGTTTGATGGCTGTTGATTCCTTGAAAGTCGGGCAACTTCAACTGAACAAGGTGCATGGTGTGTAACATGGTTTCTGACACTATTGTGAGAAGGTGTACTATCACTAGCTGGTTCTTCTCCACCCAAAACAATTAAGTCTGCACGCCAAGATAACGCTAAGTCACAAATTAATTGTCCCGGTTCTCCAATTATGCAGATATAGTCCGCATCTATACGGGCAGCCTTGGCTCTCTCTACACAACCAACTAGACGCCTTAAAATCCTCCTCTCAGAATTGGATTTAGGGAAAATAGACTTTTGAACAGGCATTACATCTGAATTTTTCTGAGTAGATTGTAATTGGTCACTAAGTGTCTTGTTGGAAGGTAAATTTTGATCTTGAGAATTTAGAACATGGAGTAGTTTGAGACTAGACTTATGTTCTTGTGCGATGAGAAATGCTTGTTCGAATACAAACTCACTGGAATCAGAATCATCCATGGCGATCAAGATTCTCTTATTCATCATTACCTCCATCTGTTTTAGTGGTGGAAGGTAGAAAATAGTATTACCTTTTCACCTCACCTTCAAATTACTGATATAGTTTGAAGATCTTGTGAGTGAAATGATCCTACTGGCTCAAATTCTGTAGAGTTATTGACTTAAGTTTGATTCCTAAGTAACTTTTTATTTTGGTAGGCTTCAATTTTAATTTATACGCTTGGAAAAAGACAAACAAATTGCGGAACTGATTATTCACATGCCGTTGATTGATCGGTGAATGTCAAAGTGTTTATGAAATTACCTGCTGATAGTTTAACTATTCATTTAACTTAAAATCTTAAATTCACATCCTAAGTAAGGACCCTCTACAAACTGGCGGTTGTCTTTTTGAACTGAGTCAAAATCTTTTAAGAAAAAAAACACACCATCATTAGTACTTCCTATGATTTTGCCTTTACATCCACGCGAAGGTCCTTTCAGGATTTCGACTGAAGTGCCAAAGGAAATCTTTCTTTGATTACTTAGCATCTTTTGCTCAGTGCTGGCTGATATTAGATGATTTTGGTTGGTTTCTTTCATGGCTAGTGATTGTTTCTTTAAAAAAGACCATCATCTGCTTTTAGATATACAGAAAATATTTCTGAATTTCCAATAGTATTGAATTATAGAAATATACATATATATAACCTAGGTATTTGTCGTAGGCATACAGGGTATCTTTTTGCTTATTCCTTGGTTGAGTTAATCTTAAATTCTGATTCTTATATAGGCTCAAAAGGTGCCATGGAGAATTAGGTGAAGCATAGAAATAGGAAGCAGATGAAAAACATAACGAACATATTTCAAGGAAGAATTTTATCTCTATAACGGAGAATAACTATTATTTTGAGCTAAGGATTCTATGCAAGATCATTAGTGTTCATAACTCTGAATCCCTAAATATTTTTTTTAGTTTGACATACTTAGCTAATTACACATAATCTTTGAATTGATTAGTATCTAGTCTATTCGAAAAACTTAGAGGTTTTGTGAGATATAGGAGAAATCTGCCACCACTAAAAATATTTATCAGCAGTATAATTATATTTATTAAAATTAAATATAGTATTTAATCCTTCAAATATTGATGATAAATATATCAGTGTCATTTAATAATTAGAGAAGAAAGCTAAAGTTCTTTTTATTCCTATAGCTATCAATTATCAGCAAAGAGAAGCACTATCTATATCTTGATCACTGCTCACTTCGTTCTTGCTTTCTCACAATTACTTCAAGTTTTACAAATATATTTTTATTGTCAATGTGTAACTTATAACAGGCAGAAAGCGATGCTTGTCATAACTGTCTGGTTCATATCGCGAATGCAAGAAAGTTATCGTTAACTTTTCCAGGGAAGTACTAGTTACTGAAAAAAGAATTTTTTTTAAGTTAATGACAGGATGTAATCATGGTATACACAAAAGATTTGATTAAAATACTGGCTGAACAAGAAGAAATACCTAGGGAAATTATTTTAGTTAACCAGCTTGATATTCCTAATCCTAGAGAAGTATCTGATAATCATGTAAGTTCTTCTATTAATTTAGGAATAATAGTAGCGATTTTAGTTGTGATCTTGATTTGCTATTCCCCAAACTTTATTAAGCTATTTCGCAGATCCATAGCATATTTGCGAAAAGATAATTGTAATCATTGCCTAAAGTGTAAGTTTTACAATCGAAATGTATACCTTAGCTGTGCTGTTCACCCAAGAAGAGTCCTAACAAGTGATGCACTAAACTGTCAAGACTTTCATTCAAAATAGTGGCGCTAATAGTTTTAGTAACCTCGCATTTTCTACCTCAAATATAAAATAGGAAGTAAGCTGATCAAAGCTAGAATACTTTGTAAAATGAGGCTTGATTTCCCTACTTTCCAATCACCAATACCCAATGTGTATACACCTTTCGCGATACTATTACTAGCGGCAGCTATTAAAATAGCGATCGCATTAACGTTTAGCGCAGTAGACTGACCAGCAGATTGGGTGATACCCATAACGAAAGGATCTACATCCGCGAACCCCAAAATACCAGCTAGAGTGTAGATGCCCGCTTGACCCAAAACCTCAATTGCGTAGTGTGTCAAAACTAACAACATCACAAATATCCCTGCAAAGAGTAACGCAAATCTCAGCTCAAGTGGATTTTGAGTTGTTCCTCGGACTGAGTAAACCTTAGTTGAGCGACCTGCAAATATTAACCATATTCCACCCCCTAAAATAGCGATGCTTGCCACGATACTCATAGGTCCCCATAGGAGTGCTGCAAGAGACTTATTGAAGATACCCGTTAAAACGATCAAGCGGCAATACATCATCCCTGAGGCGATGAGAATTGCTCCTGCATACCTTCTTGGCAGAGGATCTGAGGTGGATTGTTTTGCAAGGGCCACGGTTGTAACGGTTGAAGAATAAGCTCCACCGATCAACGCAATAATAATCAGAGTCCCTCTCCCCTGAAATGCACGCTGCAACAGATAGCTGGCATAGGAGATGCCGCTTACAGCAATGACGACTAACCAAGTCTTAAAGGGATTGAGTTGAAACTCACCATAGGCTTGATTAGGCAGAACTGGCAAGATCACAAATGTCAGTAGTAAAAACTTGGTTAATGTAAGAATATCTTCTGAAGAAAATTGGGTAGCCAACTTTTCTAAAACAGACTTTAATTCCAATAAAAATAAACTGGTAATTGCTAAGGTTGCGGCTTCCCAGTAGTGACCAAAGTAGACGAGTGCACCCACCAAATAGGTTGCCAAGCAAGCAATTTCTGAAGTTACCCCTGCATTTTCTACTGTTTGCAACTTATGCCAATACGAAAGAGCCATCAGACCAGCAATGGCTAGAAAACCCATTCCCAATGCGATACTTTGACCGTTCGACAAAAAGGCGATGCAATACCCTACTAATCCAATCATTGGGTAGGTACGAACCCCACCAAAAGCATAGCGACCTGTTTGAGAATGATGTCCTTCTCGCTCCAATCCAATTAGAAAAGATAAGAATAAGACCCATAGCAGCTTAAAAACATTGCTCTGAGGGATGAATTTTAGATTTTGAGTGTCCATACTTCTCATTGAAGTATCAGTGGTCGTTTATAGGTCTATCGTTCAGGTAGAGAAGGGGGTTCTCTATTCGGGTCTTCAATACTGGTGATGGCTAAGATTTCTGGTTGATATATGCGGATTGTGACAGTAATTTTTTGAGTCTCTGCCTTCATATCTTTAATAACGCTAGATTGATAACTTGCAGCTTCTGTCGAAGTTTTGAAAGGGCCATAGTAGAGGGTGCTTTGTTGTTCTAGCGCCACAATTTCAATCCACCAAAAGGGAGCTTGTTTTTGGGAATAAATCCAAAGCATACCTAGTTTATAAAAGGCAAAGACTATCAGAGTGAGAACAAGAATCATTTGCGCTTAGGGGGCTTATGGGACCTTTTATCCCCCATTCAACTCTTTGTATAAGGCACGCGACCTAGTTATCTTTGACACTTTTGGAATGGCCAAGCGATCGCATATAATCTTCGCCGTCAAAGTAGCACTGGCCATTTCATAGGTATGAACCTCCAACTCAGCGTCGGGATAGGTTTCAAAAACTAAGTGATCACCTGGTAATACAGTCCGCTCGAGGAAGACGTGGGGAATATTGACAATTCGGATAATTTGGGTTCGCTGCATCTCATTGACATAACGACACATCACTTTCTCAGGCAGTTCTGTAATATCAGGACACCTATCTAGTACGCCAGTTGATGCGGATGACATGATGACTCACTCCATCTATGTGGGCACTTTTTCCTTCCGTTCCATCTCTATGGATGATTACCGATATTCCAAAGATTAAGGAATAATTATGTGAAAACCATGAAGATCAGCCAACGAATACTGGCCAAATCGGACATTGAAGGGAATCCTAATGTCGTAACATCAGATAAAAAAATCAGTCACCGAACTCTTTCCTTTCTCAACCAGCATTCGCTAAATCCTTTGTTGTGGCCTGAGATTGCTCCGCAATAATGCACTCCGTGGTCAGAACCATACCCGCAATGGAAGCGGCATTTCGCAACCCAGCACTAGTCACCTTAGCTGGATCGACAATCCCGGCAGTAAACATATCCACATACTGGTTGTTCAAGGCATCATAGCCCGTGTTGAACGGTAAAGTCTTAACCTGCTCTACAACCACCCCACCATTCAGACCCGCGTTCTCAACAATCTGTCTCAATGGAGCAGAGAGGGAACGGACTAGAATCATGGCTCCGATCAGTTCATCACCAACCAAATGTTCAGCAGACCAGTCCTCAAGTTGAGGGGCAAGATGCACGAGCGTAGTACCACCACCCGGAACAATGCCTTCTTCAACAGCGGCTTGAGTGGCATTAATCGCATCTTCTAGTTTTAACTTACGGTCCTTCATTTCTGTTTCAGTGGCGGCCCCAACCTTGATTAGCGCTACCCCACCAGAAAGCTGAGCTAGACGCTCATGCAGTTTTTCCTTTTCAAAGGATGAGTCTGTCTCATCTATCAGGCGATGAATTTGCTTACAACGCGCTTTGACAGCAGCTTCATTGCTTTCCGAAATGAGGGTGGTATGGTCCTTAGTGATGACCACTTGGCGAGCACGGCCCATCATTTCTAGGGTGGCGTTTTCTAAGGTCAGCCCAGTATCTTCACTGATAACTTGTCCTCCAGTGAGTACCGCAATGTCAGCTAACAGATCCTTGCGGCGATCGCCAAATCCAGGTGCCTTGACCGCAGCCACCCTGAGAGTACCTCGTAATTGATTAAGGACAAGGGTTGCTAAGGCTTCTTTTTCAATATCTTCAGCAATTGTCACAAGAGGTTTACCCGTTTGTGTAACTTTTTCCAGAATGGGCAGTAAGGCATTCACTAAGGTGATCTTTTTATCCGTTAGTAATAGGTAGGCATCATCCAGTGTCGTCACCATTCGCTCGGCATCCGTTACGAAGTAAGGTGAAATATACCCCTTGTCAAACCGCATCCCTTCCGTGACTTCGACTTCGGTCTGAATTGATTGGCCTTCTTCCAAAGAAATCACCCCTTGCTGGCCCACTTTTGCCATGGCGGCTGCAATCATTTGCCCCACAGTTTCATCATTGCCCGCAGCAATGGTCCCAACCTGTGAGATCGCATTGGAATCTTTCACAGGTAGTGCATGTTCAGCAATCTGATCCAACAAAAATTGGGTGGCCTGGTCGATGCCCCGTCGGATTGCCATTGGATTGGCTCCAGCTGCGACATTGCGCAACCCTTCTTTTACCATTGCATGGCTTAAAACAACTGCAGTAGTGGTGCCATCCCCTGCCGCATCATTGGTTTTGGCTGCAACTTGGCGCAACAAGGCCACGCCTGTATTGGCTAAAGGGTTGTCTAGCTCAATTTCCTTGGCAATGGTGATGCCATCATTCACAATTTGCGGGGGACCAAATTTCTGCTCAAGGACGACATTGCGACCCCTAGGTCCTAAGGTCACTGACACTGCTTCAGTCAGCAGATCGATCCCTTGCTCTAAGGCATGGCGAGCCGCTGAATCGTATTGAATTGACTTAGCCATTATTCCTTATCTCCAACACGTTGATTCCCTATGTGACAATCGCGAGAATATCTTGGGCCTTGGTCAACACATAGTCTTCATTGCCCAGATTGATATCCGTTCCGCTGTATTTGGCATATAGCACCTGATCGCCGACCTGAATGTCGATGGGGGCATAGGAGCCATTCCCAGACCTCAGACCAGGCCCAACACTAACCACCTCTCCCACTTGAGGTTTCTCTTGAGCTGTATCGGGCATTAAGATGCCACCGGGCGTTTTCTCCGCCGCCTGATTCACTTTGAGAAAAACACGGTCTCCTAAGGGACGAACCGTAGAAACGTTGAGGGTAAGAGTGGTCATAACCGATCCTCCAATAAGTTAACGGGGACAGTTCATCAGGGTTAGCGAGCAGCATATCTATAATGGATAGGTATTCAGATTGTGATAAACCTTTAAAGTTTTTTCTGACTCAAAATTTCTTTCCAAGCTTTTTCTAGAGCAGTTTGGGCTAGATTGAGGTTACGATTAAACCCATGCTGCAAACTAGCCCATTGGTCGTGAAGAAACTCTGTTGCTTCGGCCAAATGGCGCTGATCATACTCATTTGTGGAAGCAAGGTCTTCGCTAACTTGCTGAATCTTGATCTGAAGCTTGTCTGGCCCGTCATTTAGAGAGAACAAACGCTGTAGGCGATCTGTTATTTCATGAATGAGAAATTTCACCTGGTCAGATTTTTCACAGATAAAGTCCTTTGACCCTTCTAACTCAGGTTTGAGTAAGTTTCTTGCTCCTTCTGGAATAATGAGGGCTTCAGGTGTGTATTTCTCTATATCCCCCGGGAGGAGGATTGCTCGCTCTCCAAGGTAAATTGCAATCTCTCCTGCCAAGATATACGCGACTATTTCCCCTGTATGCCAGTCGAACAGAAAATCTTCTACCCATCCCAACGTTTCTCCGATCTTAGTTCGGACTGGGAGTTGATATCCATGATGGAGGTGGGGTGGGGCTGCTACCAGGAGAGGACGATCAACCGATATAGTTCCTCTACCCACGCTAGCAACTTGATTAAGAGACCAATACCGCTGGCGACTGGATAGATATGTGACATATCCAGACTCGTCCAGCCAGATCTCTTCCACATTTCCCAAGTGAGAATTTGTGGTGTTCCCAACCGCAGATAATCCGACCACTTGACTGTAACGGATAATATTGAACATGGGTGTATCTATAATCCTTCAGGAAATAGCAACTGTAATGTTTCAGCGATGGTGTGCCCATTCAATTGAATTTTTAAGATCTCCGATCGCTTTCCATGTTGAAAGCCTGTGAGAAGATCCCTCATCAATCAAGACATCCTGAATTCCCATAACTGAATGGCGATAAAATGCTTGACTTCAAGTGCTATGCGCTCAGAAAGAGGAGTTAGGACTGATCTTGAGAGCCCATTGAAATCGTCTCTAGCTATGAGATTAAAGTGAGAAGTTGAAGACAATGTGAGGGAATGAGATTGTTGCTATTTGGTGCTTGTGACCTTCACAATTTTCACAATATCCCACTCTAGATTGAGTGCTAGACGCCTTAAACCGTAAAGCATTTAGCATTCATCATAGGAGTTAGCATGCAGTATCAACATGTGACAATTTCCCGCCAAGGTGGATCGGATGTTTTTGAGATGGTCATGGATGAACGGCCTGAACCTCGCGCAGGAGAAGTGGGAGTGCGGGTACTAGCAACTGGTGTGGCCTTTACAGACGTTCTGATCCGCGAAGGACTCTATCCGGGTTTACCCAAAGTACCCTTTACCCCAGGCTATGAAGTGGTGGGGATTGTTGATCAGCTTGGCCCAGGGGTCGCTGGGCTGGACATCGGTCAACGGATTGCAGCCCTGACTGTAGTGGGTGGATATAGTGAGTACATTTGTCTACCCGAACACGAATGTGTTTCGGTACCAGCGGAGGTGGATGTTGCAGAGGCTGTCGGTCTAGTTTTGCAGTACGTGACAGCCTATCAGCTACTGCACCGAATCGCTAAGGTTCAACCCGGCGATCTCATCTTGATTCACGGTGCTGCGGGCGGTGTTGGAACTGCGCTCCTGGAGTTAGGTCACCTCGCGGGCTTAAAGATGTATGGTACGGACTCCGCATCGAAACATGATCTCATTGCCAATTTGGGTGCCACTCCGATTGATTATCAGCAGCAAGACTTCCAACAGCAGATTCGTCGTCTCACGCCCAATGGAATGGATGTGGTCTTTGATGCCATTGGGGGGCGTCATTTACTGGGGTCATACCAAACTTTAGCGCCTGGGGGACAACTCATTAGCTATGGGTTTTCCTCAGCTCTATCAGCACAATGGGGAAGGCTGTTGATAGTAGGAGGGAGTATGGGCCTTCTGACTCTGTTAAACATCTGGCCGGATCGTCGTAGGGCAGTTTTTTACAACATTGCTGATTTAAAGCGGCGTCAGCCAAATTGGTTCCGAGATGACTTAATGAGCCTTCTAGATCTACTGGTGGATGGCTCTATCCAGCCTATCATTGCCGATCGCCTACTCTTAACAGACGCAGCGGCGGCCCATGACTTACTGGATCATGCGGCAGTGAGAGGTCAGTTAGTCTTACTGTGTAATGAAACATTCCAGGCGAACTCATCCAAGCCAGAGAGCAAATCCTTACCCGTAGAACACCCATCTGCTCTAGGTTAAAGCCGGTATTCCTATGGTCGAGAGCAGTCGTCTCTTGACAAGTATATTTTTTTGACTGTTAGGGAGGTTGTTTTGTCCCTTAGGCTCGCAATTTTATTGGCTCTAGCCCTTTTGATCGTTCTGCATTTTGGGTCCGCTTGGCAGTTTCACCGCTCAATTGATCAACAAGTCCTAACCTTGAGAATGCTTACCGGTGATGAACAGGTCGTTCAACCCCCTAGGTTGATTTGTGCATTGGCAATGAGATCCCATCGCCCAGACACAGACAAAGGGCCATCTCAGTATTGTCCCACCACTATTCAGATTCACCAAACAGGTGAAATGCGTTTGTCTGAGCAGGGGCAGTGGCTACCTTTTTCGGCCACTCAAGACTTCTCGATTCGACAACCAGGGTTTGTGTGGCGAGCCACCTTTCGGCTTGCGCCCTTTATTCATATCGAAGTAGTGGACAGTTATGTCCAAGGCAAAGGCAGGCTGGAAGGAAGGCTGTTGGGTTCGGTTCCCCTTTTAAGGGCGGCAGGATCGAGTACAGATAAAGGGGAGCTAATGCGGTGCCTGGCGGAACTGATCTTTTTCCCAGCCGCGTTTCTGAATAATTCAGCGTTACATTGGCACGAACTGAATGAGTTCACGGTAGAAGTTAAAGGTGAACCGGACGTAGGAGTCCATTACAATTTCGATCCTAACGGTGACCTCGTCGATATCACTGCACCGAATCGACCCCGAATGGTTGCAGGACAAGCCGTTGAAACCCCCTGGAGTTGTACGGTATCCGATTATAGGACATTGAGTGGGTACGATATTCCGACCTTTGGTCAAGTGAGCTGGCAATTGGAAGACGGCCCCTTTACCTATTGGCGGGGACGCATTACCCATCTTGAGACGGATCCAGACAATCAATCACTCTTCCAGGCTGAAGTTTGATCCGGTCTTTGTTCAGCCTGGAATCTTGGCTGAAGTACTTGCCATGGTTTAGATATGGCATGGCAGATAGACCTTGGCCAGATATTCGCACCGATTCCTTGGTGATGGAAGGGCTGAAGGTGTAGCTTATCACTGTTTCTCCTTTATGGAACCTCTGTAGTGGCCTGAAGGTAAGTCAGAGATTGGATTATCGACCTCACAAGATTACCAAGACTATTTTCTACTGTAGAAATGAGGATAAATGGAGAATCTCGCCATGGGACAATCTTTTTTGCCAGTTTATCGGATTTTATTAGAAGAATAGGAGTGCGATAAATGCAAATCCCCTCCGATTTAAGACTGTTTTTTCACCCTGACTATCCGGAATGGGTCACGGTATTGAGCTGGTTATTGATGGCGTTGTTCTTATTGTTGAGCTTTGCCATAATGCTCGGTCGAACCGAGTCTGAATCAGACTTCCTAGATCGATATTAGTCATGGGCTGACACTCGATCGTGTAATCCGACACTTTCAAATCAGCTTAAGTCAGTAACGCGAACAGGTGATCGATATGTTTACAACCATCAGATCGAATAAAGACGCTCTTGGGGCCTATTTGACCCGTATGGGTGAATACTCGCTGTTGACCCATGCAGAAGAAGTGACATTAGGCCAACAAATTCAATCATCCCTACATCCACCGCATGGGATTTCCCAGGCTGAATTAGACCAGATACAGCAACTGGGGCAGCGGGCAAAACACAGGATGATTTGTGCCAATCTGCGGTTAGTGGTCACGATCGCTAAGAAATATCAAAAACGGGGAATGGATTTAATTGATCTAATTCAAGAAGGGAGTTTGGGGCTAGAGCGAGCGGTAGAGAAATTTGATCCTGTTAAGGGATATCGATTTAGCACCTATGCTTACTGGTGGATTCGCCAATCTATTACTCGTGCGATCGCAATGCAGTCCCATACCATTCGTTTACCCGTGTATATGACGGAAAAGCTCAACCGAATCAAACGAGTGCGTCGAGAGCTATCCCAAACCCTTGGGCACACACCAACTCACCAGGAAATGGTTTCAGAATTAGGCATCACATTGGAGCAACTGCAGAAGACCTTACAAGCCGCCCGGGTATCCAATCCTGAATCCCTGAATATCCGCATGGGAAAGGATCGAGACACGGAGTTAGGAGACTTAATAGAAGATCTGCAAATGCTCAGCCCGAGTGAAGTGGTGGAACAGGATTTTTTTCGAAATGCTTTATGGTCGGCACTAGCTCAGCTCAATGACAACGAGCGAACAGTTCTTATCCTCCGTTATGGCCTAGAAGATGGGCGAGAACGTTCACTCTACCAGGTGAGTCAGCAAATGGGGATCAGTCGGGAATGGGTAAGACATCTAGAAAAATCAGCAAAATCAAAGCTTCTAAAATTTGGCAATCTGCAAGATTTCATAGCTGCATAGATGAGGGTTCAAAAAGGACATGCATCTGCATCCAGACAGTGTTGTCCTCCCAACTGGGCTTTAGCCTGCTGATAGTCCTCCAAATGAATGGAGACCGGATCAACCCGCCAAATCTCTTGGCAATATTCCCGAATGGCCCGATCTGAAGAGAACCGCCCAATCCGAGCGACATTACGAATGGTCGTTCTGGTCCAGGTATCTTGATCTTGAAATGCCTGTCCCACCTGATCTTGGCAATCAATATAAGACTGATAGTCTGCGAGTAAGCAATAGGAATCTGCTTGCAGAAGTTGATCCACTAGGGGTTGAAATAGCGCCCGATTCCCATGGGAAAAATATCCAGAGGCTACGAGGTCGATCGCTTCTTTCAGGGTTGAATTGGTATTGTAGTAAGTCCGAGGGCAGTATCCTTGTGACTTAAAGTTGACAATATCTTCAGTGGTCAACCCAAATAGGAAAAAATTGTCGGCTCCCACTGCCGCTCGAATTTCAATATTGGCCCCATCGAGGGTGCCAATGGTTAAAGCGCCATTCATCGAGAACTTCATATTGCCCGTGCCGGAGGCTTCTTTCCCTGCAGTGGAAATCTGCTCTGACAAGTCAGCAGCGGGATAAATCCGCTGACTGTTTGTGACATTGAAGTCAGGTAGAAAGACCACTTTGATGCGATCGCAGATGTCAGGATCATGATTCACCACTTCTCCCACCGACGTGATCAGCTTAATGATTAGCTTGGCCATCTGATAGCCGGGAGCAGCCTTGCCCCCAAAGATAAAAGTGCGGGGTGGAAACGCGAGTTGGGGGTTGTGCTTGATGCGGTTATAGAGGGTAATGATATGGAGCACATTGAGATGTTGGCGCTTGTATTCATGAATGCGCTTGGCCTGGATATCAAAGATAGATTCGGGATTCAGGGTCAGTCCTTGGTGAGCCTGAATATAGTCTGCTAGATCCTGTTTGACGGCTCGTTTTACCTGTCGCCAGTCTTGGCGGAACGCTGGATCGTCAGCTAAAGATTCTAACTGTTGGAGATCGTCCAGTTTTTTCATCCAAGATGCACCAATCTCTCGGGTAATCAACTGAGTTAGCTTCGGGTTAATTAAGACCATCCACCGACGCGGAGTTACTCCATTGGTAATATTTCTGAACTTATGGGGCCACAGGTCATAGAAATCTTTCATGACCCCTTTTTTCAGGAGTTCTGTATGCAAAGCTGCCACCCCATTGATGGCGTGACTCCCGACACAGGCCAGGTGAGCCATGCGAATTCGTTTGTTCCCGCTTTCTTCAATGAGGGATAAGCGGGCGAGTTTATCTGAGTTGCCTAGGTATTTAAGCCGCACCTGATCGAGAAACCGCTGATTAATTTCGTAAATAATTTCCAAATGCCGAGGCAGGAGATGACCTAATAGATTCAAAGGCCAGGTCTCCAAAGCTTCGGGAAGGAGGGTGTGATTGGTGTAAGCGAAGGATTGATGGGTGATGTCCCAAGCCTTCTGCCAATCGAGCAGATACTCATCCACCAACAACCGCATGAGTTCTGCAACCCCAATAGCTGGATGCGTATCGTTGAGTTGAATCACAAATTTCTCATGAAACGTCTCGATTGGGTCGTCCCGCAACAGATGAATTTTTAGTAAATTTTGGAGAGAGCAGGAAACGAAAAAGTATTGTTGTTCAAGACGCAGTTGCTTCCCTTGGATAGGTTCATCATTGGGATAGAGGACTTTGGTAAGATTTTCAGAAATAATTTTGGCATCGACGGCTCCGTAATAGTCCCCGTCATTAAAGGCTTGAAAATCGAAGGACTCTGGGGCTTCTGCCTTCCATAGCCGCAGCGTACTCGTGGTGTTCACGCGATAACCGGAAATGGGGGTGTCATAGGGAACTCCATTTACCACTTGGTGAGGAATCCAACGCACTCGGTAGCTGCCTTGATCATCGGTGTAGGGTTCTGTATAGCCCCCAAACTTGACCTCCACTGCATTCTCTGGACGAGGAATTTCCCAGGGGTTCCCCAGACGTAACCATTTATCCGTAATTTCCACCTGCCAACCATCCCGGATTTCCTGGTCAAAAATGCCGTACTCATACCGAATGCCATAGCCAATCGCTGGAATTTCCAGGGTAGCTAGGGAGTCCATATAGCAGGCGGCTAAACGACCGAGTCCCCCATTCCCCAATCCCGGTTCTTCTTCTTGCGCCAAAATGGATCTCAGATCTAATCCCGAGGATTCCACCGCTTGTTGGACTTGATCATAGATACCGAGATTAACCAGGTTATTTTCTAAGTGAGGGCCTGGTAAATATTCAGCAGAGAGATAACAAACCACCTTGACATCCTGTTCACGGTAGGTTTTGACGGTGTTAATCCAGCGATGCAGTAATCGATCGCGCACCGTATAGGCGACGGCCATGTAGTAGTCATATAGGGTGGCAATTTCTGGGAATTTACCTTGGATGTAATAGAGATTATCTGCGATCGCACGCTGTAGCGTTTCAGAACTCAGTCCTGTTCGGTCGTCCTCAATACAAAATGAATCACAAATTTCAGTAATGTTCTCAGGAGAGAGCTCCGAGAGATGAAAGGAGTTGTTCTCTTCATTGAAAGAGCGTTTCTTAAATGGTTCAGACATGAAAAATTGACGGCATCACGACAATAAAACCTATTTGTTACAGACTGTTCTGGACGAGTGGATTCATTCAACATCTATGCAAGGCAATACCTTGAGCAAAACGATTTCCCATTAACCTTGATGCCAGAGTATAGATACTGAACAAATCGCAATCTTGGTTTGATAGAAGACAGTAATAAACGATTCTCTCCACATTCCACCTAAAAAAATTGAACTGGTGGGAAGTTGGAATCTGTTAATTTCACACGGCTAAGAATGTCAAAACATTAAGTGAGAATGTTGAAGAAATTGTGACGAGAATATATTCCAGTCCATTCAGATTGAGCACATTACATTTGGTAGGATAGTCCTCAAGTTTTGGATAATCAGATGTTAAAAGCTGATGCCTGACAAGCTGCTTCTCCTCTTCCATCCCTTGGTTGAGTCATTCTACCCCTCAGATCCTGGCATCAAAGGTACAGTAGGCTGATGTATTGCGATTTATACTTCCCTCGCTAAATAAAATTGGATGGCTTTTACAATGAATCTAGATATCCGTTAGGCAAATACGTATGATTAAGCAGAAAATCATGACGTTTCCTGTCGAATCAGCCCTGGATGTACAACCGCTTATTGCTGGGCCTGATACTCCCTTAATTGAAGTCATTGGTCTAACGAGTCAAACTAATTCACAATGCCATTTACTAACAGGAGAGGTTAACCTTTCAACTCCTCAAAACCTAGGATTCGAACAAAAGGGTTGTGTTCTAATTGTCGAGAATTCACATTTGGTCGGCATCCTCACGGAACGAGACATTGTTCGGTTAATAGCCGAAAATCGCTCATTGGACAAACTCACTGCTCAAGCAGTGATGTCTCAGCCCGTAGTAACGATAATCGATGAAGGGCATTTGACAGTGTTTACAGCTTTAGAGCTGATGAACCGTCAAAAAATTCGCCATTTGCCTGTACTGGATCAACACGGGCAGATTAAGGGACTACTGACTCCTCGTCGAATTCGGAATTTTCTGCAACCCTCCGATTTACTCAAAGTTCGTCGAGTTCATGAAGTGATGATCACAGACGTGGTTTATGCGTTGTCTGAGGATTCACTATTGCAGATTACCCAGTTAATGAACCAACGGCATGTCAGCTGTGTCGTCATCATTGCACCTGCTACTCATAACACTGAAAGTCCCTGTCCTAAAGGGATTATTACAGAGAGAGACATTGTCCAGTTTCAGCGGTTAGAGCTGGATTTTGCCCAGACTCAAGCTCAAGAAGTAATGAGTACCCCCCTTTCCCTCGTTGGCCCAAATGACTCACTGTGGGCCGTACATCAGAAAATGCAGCACCAGAAAGTGCGTCGGTTAGTTGTAGCGGATTCACAAGGGTCATTGCGGGGCATTGTCACCCAGAGTAGTTTACTCCCCGTAAACCCTTCTGAAATTTATGAATTCGTGGAGCAGCAGCAGCAGCTCATCAAACAACTGGAGACCCAAAACCATCTGCTACTTCAACAACGTAACCAAGAACTGGAGCAGCTTATTCAAGATCGAACATCGAAATTAGAGCGCCGGGATCTCATGCGGCACCATCTGGCTAAAGGTCTGGCAACATCTACTGGCAAGGATTTCTTTCAATCTCTTGTGATGCATCTTAATCAAGCACTTCCTGCTGATTTCGTTTATATTGGACAACTTGTTGAGTCTGAGGGGCAAGCAACGATACGCACCCTCGCTGTGGCAAAGGAAGGGCAGCTCCAATCCAACTTTGAATATGCCCTAGCTGGGATGCCCTGTGAGGAGGTTGTTGATCAACAATCATGTGTATACCACCAAGGGGTTTCAGCGGTTTTTCCCCATGATCAGATACTCAGAAACTTATGTATAAAAGGATATTTGGGAACTCCCCTCATGTCTAGTTCAAAGCAAGTCGTGGGATTAATCGTTGTTCTATGCCACCAGCCCCTTGAAGATCTGGAGTTTATAGAAGAGGTGCTGACGATTCTGGCCCAGCGAACCACAGCAGAGCTTGAGCGCCAAACCGCAGAAACTGATCGCAATCGCTTCCTTACAGTCTCTTTGGACCTACACTGTATTGCGGGCTTTGATGGCTACTTCAAAACGGTCAATCCCTCTTTTGTCCGCATTTTAGGGTATTCAATTAAAGAACTTCTGGCTCAGCCTTTCCTCAACTTTGTTCACCCCGAGGATCGGGATGCCACTGTTAGGGAATTAGAGCAGTTGGAAATGGGTACGAATACCATTGCCTTTGAGAATCGATATCGTTGCCATGATGGTTCCTATCGTTGGTTTCTCTGGTCAGCCACTCCCTATCTCCAGCAGCAACAGATTTATGCTAGTGCTCGTGATATCACTGCTCGAAAGGAAATTGAGCAAGTTTTAGCCTTGAGAGCCAGACAACAGACTTCAGTAGCTCACTTGGGAGCATTAGCCTTAGCAAATCGAGATCTCGATGATTTGATGAATGAAATTGTCAGAGTCATCTCTCAGACTTTGGAGGTGGAATATTGCAAAGTACTTCAATTACTCCCCGATGGTGAATCTTTATTGCTGAAGGCCGGGGTTGGATGGCAACCTGGGCTGGTGGGTCAAACGATCATTGGGACTGAGCGAGAGTCCCAAGCCGGATACACATTGCGGAGTACGAGGCCGGTCATTGTTGACAACTTGGAGACTGAAACGCGGTTTAGCGGACCACCCTTGTTACGAGATCACAAGGTTGTCAGTGGGATGAGTGTCATTATTCAAGGGCAACATCAAACTTACGGGGTCATAGGTGCTCATACGATTTACCATCGTCTCTTTAATGAGAACGATATTGACTTTCTCCAAGCAGTGGCCAATCTGTTGGCACAAACGATGGACCGGCACCAAATCGATCAAGTATTGAGACAAAACGAACTAGAATATCGAACTTTGGCAGAAAACCTACCGGGAATTATTTATCGAGTCTTTCCTGAAGACCATAACCGAACGGTGTTTCTGAATGATCAGTGCAAAACATTGACGGGTAATGATTCTATCAACCTTTCAGTGGGAGAAGTTTGCTCCATTGACCCGATGATTGTGCCAGAAGATCGGTCTCAAGTGGTTACAACCGTGCAAGAAGCGGTCTCTTGCTTGAAGCCGTTTCAAGTGGAGTATCGAATCAAGGATAAACAGGATCAGATTCGGTACTTTTGGGAGAAAGGACAACCCATTCCAGCCCAAAATGGTCAACCACTTCACATTGATGGCGTCATTTTTGATGTGACGGATCGCAAACAAGCTGAAGCTGCACAACAAGAAAGTCAACAGCGTCTGAATAGTATTCTTGAGTCGCTTCAAGATGTCGTTTGGTCTGTGAGTGCAGACTCATATGAATTGTTGTATCTTAGTCCAGCTGCAGAAGAGGTGTATGGACGTTCCATTTCAGAATTTTTTGATAATTCACAACTCTGGTTGCACGTTGTTCATCCACAGGATCAGGAAAAGGTCAGGTCTTTTTCTGATCAGCTACTCAAGACGGGCAATAAAGAATTGGAATACCGTATTGTCCGTCCAGATGGCTCAATCCGATGGTTGTTGGATCGAGGCTGGGTGATTAAAGATGCTGAAGGGATGGTCCTGCGATTGGATGGCGTGGCGACGGATATTACGGAACGCCAGCAATCACAAGATCAAATATCAGAACTAGCAGCGCTATTGGATGTCGCCACTGATGCCATTCTGGTCCGGGGACTTGACGGTCGGATTCAATACTGGAACAAAGGTGCAACTGCTCTATATGGCTGGACTCAGAAGGAATCGCTCAGTCAAGATGTAGACCAATTACTAGATATAACAAATGAGGAAGCAGCAGAGATTGAACAATATGTGAGGAAGCAGGGAAAGTGGCAAGGCGAACAACAACATGTGACTAAATCAGGGGACGTAATCACGGTGATGAGCCGATGGACGTTAGTCCAAGATAGTTTAGGAAATTCCAAAGCCATACTCATTGTCAATACCGATGTCACTCAAGCAAAAAAACTTGAAAAACAATTTTTACGAGCTCAGCGACTGGAGAGTATTGGTTCACTTGCCAGTGGGATTGCTCACGACCTCAATAACATTCTGACACCTATCTATGGTGTGGCCCAGCTTTTACCCCTGCAACTTCCCAATGCAAGTGAACAAATTCAGCATCAGTTTGAGATTTTACAAGCCTGTGCGCAACGGGGGTCAAAACTCATTACCCAAGTGCTTTCATTTTCCAGAGGCGCAGACGGGGAACGCGCGATTCTCTACATCAAACCTTTACTGAGTGAGCTTAGAGATTTCGCCCTTAAGACGTTTCCTAAATCCATTGAAATATCCATGCAGATCTCTGAAGATCTTTGGTCGATTCATGCAGATGCAACCCAAGTCCATCAAGTCTTTATGAACTTACTCGTAAATGCTCGTGATGCGATGCCAGATGGCGGTTTTTTGTCTGTCCACGCAATGAACCTTACTCTAGATGAAACCCTTGCAGCAGACTATCTCAATGCCCAAACTGGCCCATACATTTTGGTCACCATTACAGATACTGGAATTGGCATTCCTCCTAAACTACAGGAACAGATATTCGAACCCTTCTTCACCACCAAGGAGCCTGAAGGAGGAACCGGGTTAGGGCTCTCGACGGTCAACAAGATTATTCAAAGCCATCATGGATTTATCACCGTCTACAGTGAAGTCGGTCAAGGCTCTCAATTCAAAATCTACCTCCCTGCTGTTGAATCAACAGCTAGAGTTGAGAAAGAACATTTAGACTGTCCTAACGGTCAGGGAGAAATCGTTTTAGTCGTTGATGATGAAGCTCCGATTCGGGAAGTGGCCCAGAGTATGTTGTTAAAACACAACTATCAGGTAATGACTGCGGCTGATGGTATTGATGCCATTGCTCAGTTTGCTCAACATCATACAGAGATTGATGTTGTATTAATGGATATGCAGATGCCAACACTCAGTGGAGAAACAACCATTCAGGCGCTGCGAAAAATCAATCCTCAGCTTAAGGTCATCGTAACCAGTGGCCTCCTGGTTGATGAGACGTTTGCGTTATCCCTTGGACAGTGTGTTAGAGCCTTTCTTCAGAAACCTTTTTCTTCAGATACCTTGCTCAGAATGTTACAGAATATCCTTCAAAATAAGTCACAGGATACAGATATTAAAGCTCTTGCAAATAATAGTGACTAGTGCATCGTTAAGACTTGATTTTAGGGTAAGTATGTCTGGTAAGTATTATTATGCAAGCCTTCTGGAGATCGCCTACCCTAATTTTTTAGCTTGACGCTGCACTAGAAGAAATTTTCAGAAGAGGAGGTTGAGGTGGCACAGGATCCGCTACCAGTCGGTAAATTACCTACACATCTATTGGCCCACTTTCTCTCTCAAACCCCCATTCATGATCCTCAAGTCCTATTGGGGCCAGGCATTGGGCTTGATTGTGCTGTCGTCGATGGGGGAGCAAAGTTATGGGTCATTAAATCTGATCCCATTACCTTTGTCACAGACGAAATTGGTTGGTATGTCGTCCAGATTAATGCCAATGATATCGCCACAACTGGGGCTACTCCCCGCTGGTTGATGGCCACTATTCTTCTCCCCGAGCAGAGGACCACTGCAACTTTGGCTGAACGAATTCATCAGCAAATTTACACGGCTTGTCAGGAGATCAATGTCTCTTTAATTGGGGGGCATACTGAAATCACCTATGGCCTAGACCGACCCATCGTTGTCGGAACACTGATTGGTGAAGTGGCGCGAGATAGCCTTATTACTCCTCGTGGTGCTAAGCCTGGTGATCGCATTTTGTTGACTAAAAGTGTACCCATTGAAGCTACGGCAATCTTAGCTCGCGAATATTCTGAACAAATCAGTCAGGCGTTAACTCCCGATGAGCTGACTCAGGCGAGGGGTTACCTCTATAAGCCTGGTATTAGTGTGCTCCGTGATGCCCAACTTGCCAGCCAAGCTGGGCAAATAACGGCGATGCATGACCCAACTGAAGGAGGGTTACTCGCCGCCCTTTGGGAGTTAGCCCAGGCCAGTAACTGCCAATTAATGATCGACCTTGAGAAAGTGCCGATATCGGACCTCTCAGCCCAGATTTGCCAAGTTTTTGAGGTTGATCCATTGGCTGCGATTGCTTCTGGAGCGCTTTTGCTGACTGCTCCCAAACGTGATGCAACCTCGATTTGCCGGACCTTAATCGCGTCTGGTATTCCCTGTTGTGAGATTGGAGAAGTTAAGTCAGGGAAGGCCACCGTATGGTCTAGATCAGCATTGGGACGTAAACCGTTACCTTGTCCTAGTCGAGATGCGATCGCAAAGGTGATCAGTCCTTAAACTCCGTTACGTCTAGAGGGAAGGGGCCGTTCCTAATAGCCCTGCTAAGCCAAGAATCATACCTAATCGTCCCAGCACAATCAGGTATTTATAGGTTAGGGAAGTCTGAATTGTTTGATAACGCCAGAGCGCTAGAGCGAAGCTTAACAGCATGAAAGTGGCACAATATCCAAACAAGGCTGGATGAGCCATGGTGAGTTGAATCATAGCAATGGGAATCGAAATTAGCAGTAGAAGTATTAAGCCCCAAGCGATTGAAAATGCCGGAGTCGGTCCCCAACTATTGGCAATAGTATGCACATTCCGTTGCCGATCTCCCTCTGCATCATGAATATCCCAGACAATTTCTTTGGCCAAAATATAGAAAAACAAAAAGATACTCGGGTAGAGCATTGCCCAAGGGCGTTCCGTTACTAGGCTGGCAAAGAAGATTAAAGTTCCCACAATCATTGCCACAATACCGTTGCCCAAAGTACCGCTGAGATTCAAGATAGCGGCATAATTCCAAAGCAGCAAAGCACTGATAGCCACTACAATCCAGCACGCTAGACCTAAAGGAACTGCTGCGCCTAAAGCACCGCAAAATAGCGTCACTGCAATCCACCAAGCATGATGAGGTAGCAGAGTTTCGGAGGGAAGGGGGCGATCAGGATGGTTAATCCGATCTTTTTCAATATCATCGAAATCATTGATAGCGAAAGCTCCAGCCGTCATACATGTCAATACAGTGGCAGTCTGTAGATAGACCCAAACTGATGTCGCGGGTTGTAGGGCAAAGACCGTGAGACAGCTTGCCACAGCCGCTAGGACGCTAAGTGTAGGGCGGCAAAGTTGAGCTACTCCCTGAAGCAGGTTAGGAGAATTAAATTGTTTGGGAGAGGAGGGAAGGGTAACCATCATTCAGCTCCGTGCAAAGAATAACGTTGTCATAGTGGGCTGCTTGCAAATCTTTCAGCTCAGAACTCCGCCGGAGTCTGCCAATCGCATAGTTGAGCCGGAGAACGCATTTTCACGGTTGGATATTGATAGAATCCGTCCATATCCAACTTCACTTCATCAAATCGAATCCAATTGACTCTTCCGAACGGTTCTCTGACGCTGCGAATCACATAGCCATTTTGAAGGGTTAAGTGCTGATCTAATCGCCATATATACTGTGACGTTGTGATCGGAGGCCAAGGGTGACCAGGCCAAGACAAAGCTAACCCCTGCCCTATCACCTGATTCTGTTCTGCTCTACCTTGAACACAAATGTATGCTCCAGAATGGGGGAAACCGTAATATCCATTCACGAAGTTGCCCCTCTTAGCAAAGTTAAAGCAAACCCCATTACCATCGCGTCCGTCTTCAGGCTCAGGCAGACTGCAAACTTGATAGTTCCCATCCGTCAGTAATTTCAATCGCCAGGGTTGAGAAGTGGGCATTGTTGGCGCAGACGGATGCTCAGTGACATCCATATTGGGTGAAAATGCCGTGACGATTAAAGGGATGCCCATCATCGCCAATATCTGGATCGGGGTTATTGCAAACATCCTCTCACCTCCGCATTTATTAAGATGAGCAATGCAGCCCAAGCTGCATTTTTAACCTATGCCATAAACTTGAAGAAGCTTTGACGACTGAGTTTGCTGCTTTAGCCGGATTATCGGTAAGTTTGAATTTACATCCTCACAAGTTCCTCAATATTGATTCCTTTATTAAGTCAATAGTGTAGTGGTTGAAGACCAGACAGACCTCATAAGCTCTTCAACATTAAGCCCTACAGTTAAAGTGATGAGTATTAAGGAGGCATCTTCATGGACTCTTCACCAGCCATTCTCCAACCCACAAAAACCCATTCAATCTTAGTTATTGGTTATGGGAATCAGCTTCTTTGTGATGATGCTCTTGGCCCTCGGATTGCAGATGAGGTAGCGATTTGGCGTCTTCCTCAGGTGAGATCGTTAACCGTCCATCAACTCACACCTGAACTGGCTGCAGAACTTGCGAACACAGAAACAGTAATCTTTATTGATGCATGCCGTTTGAACCCAGATCAGGCAGTCAGAGTCACTCAGATTACCCCTAGGGGTATGGAAACAACGGGCAGCACTGTCCCTTCCATGGGGCATACCTGTGATCCTCGTTCATTACTCGCGTTAACCCACTCAGTCTATGGGCATCATCCCCAAGCCTGGTGGGTAGAGGTGACAGCCGTCGATTTTGCCGTGGGTGAGCATTTGTCCACGACTGCAGAGCAAGGCATTACTGAAGCACTGGACGCCATTCAAAATCTCATCCAGTCGCAGCTGGATTCTGCTGCAAGGTCCATCAAACGTCATGCATGAAGTGAGTTTAATGCAAACCACCCTAGACATTGCTTGCGACCATGCAGCCCAACAAGGTGCTCAGCATATCCACTGGATTAAGCTGCGGGTAGGTGAACTATCAGGGGTAATTCCCGAAGCCCTCACTCTCGCCTTTGAAATCGTCACCACTGGCACCATGGCTGCGAATGCTCGGCTTGAAGTAGAAACGGTACCCGTCATTTGCCACTGTTCAGCTTGTTATCAAGATTTTCAGCCCACTGGCTGGGTTTATGTTTGTCCCACCTGTCATCAGTTCACCACTGATTTACGCCAAGGCAGAGAACTAGAGTTAACAGCAATGGAGGTGTCGTAGGATGTGTGAAGATTGCGGTTGTAGTGCTGGATCTGTCCAGATTCATCAAGGCCATGATCCTCAACCGAACAAAACAACAACAAGCTTAGAAGTTCCAACACCCAGCGTACGCCACCTTGACCTGCACGCTAAGATTCTGGAGCACAATGATCGCATTGCGGATCAGAATAGAGCCCTGTTTCACCAACAGGGCTGGTTAGTGGTGAATATTCTGTCTTCGCCGGGGTCGGGGAAAACAGCTTTGATTGAGCGACTTGCTCAAGATCAACGGAATAATTGGCAAATCGGGACCATTGTTGGCGATTTAGCGACGGATAATGATGCCCATCGATTAGGCCATGCTGGGGTATCAGCTGTCCAAATTACAACGGGGACAGCGTGCCACTTAGAAGCCAGTATGGTGAGCCACGCTTTATCCAAACTCCCATCCAAACCTTGGGATCTCCTTGTGATTGAAAATGTCGGCAACCTCGTTTGTCCCGCTGCGTTCGATTTAGGAGAACAAATCAGAGTCGTCGTCCTGTCTGTTACCGAGGGCGAAGACAAACCCCAAAAATATCCAGCAATGTTCAAGTCGGCTCAGGTCGTTTTGATCAATAAGACGGATATTGCAGAGGCTGTGGGATGGCAACGAGACCTTGCGATCGCAAATCTCCAACAAATCGCCCCCCAAGCGACCCTCTTTGAGGTATCGGCCCGAACAGGAGCGGGTATGCATGCCTGGTATGCCTATTTGGACCAGTGTCGCCAAGGCCTAAATGGACCATTGTCTCGCTCCCAAAACTCACAAGTTTTACAGATTGGTAGACTATCCTCAAACTAGCCCCAGAGGGAACTGATTCATCCATTTTGCAATTGCTGAAGGAGTGATCAGATGAGCCAATATCTGGTGATGATTGTAAATAAAACAACCGCTCGTTTTCTCACCTTAAGAGATCCCCCACCCCTTGAATACTCTGGTCCTCGTCTAGTGGAACAACAGGCACTGCTCAATCCCATCCAGAGTCAGGTGGGGCGCGAATTATGGACGAGTAGCAAAAGCGGAGGCAATCGGGGGGCAACCCGCCAAAGTCATGGGTATGACGACCACCGTCAAAGGCACCTCAAGGAATTTGATCGACGGTTTGCCCATGCGATCAATGCTGGGATGAGCCACTTCATTCATACCTACCCCATCCAACACATCCTGCTAGTGGCTGAACCACAAATTCTGGGGCATTTACGGCCCACGCTAATGGCAACGTTACCGAAAGCCATTGTCCCCACAGAAGTCGCGAAGGATCTGTGTAACTTATCTGTTTCAGAGATCTACCAATACCTACTCGATCAACAGTTGTTACCCAGGCTAGCTAAACAGGTCAGATAAGACTTTTTAGAACGGTGAGGATACTTTATATGATCTATTTACCCGTTTCTCTACTGCTATTTCTCTTATTTTTACTGTTCCTACCCTTTGTCTGGCTGGTATTGACGATTGATGTCGTTCAACTTGCTGCTGCAAAGTTAGGATTTACGCCTCAAGTGGCCCTCGCACTATTGGTCTTAGTTATTTTGGGCAGCACCCTCAATATCCCTCTTTATCGTATGGACTCACCTATGCATGGGATGGACGACTTTTTGATGTACTACCAACGTCAATTCTGGGGTATTCCTTTGCTCGAAATGAAACAGACAAAGGTCATAGCCCTGAATGTAGGAGGTTGCTTAATCCCCATTATTCTGGCCGTTTACCAATTTAGACAGGCCAATCCAGCAGCCATCTTGCTGATTACATCTGTCGTGACGGTTGTTTGTTTCTATGCCGCCCATATCGTCCCTGGAATTGGGATTACGATGAACCCATTACTCGCCCCTTTGACTGCGGCATTAACAGCAATGCTATTTGGAATGAGCCATGCTCCAGCGACTGCTTTTGCTGGGGGCATTTTAGGAACGTTAATCGGTGCAGATTTATTACATCTAAGGGATATTACAGCTATGAGTGGCGGTGTCCTCAGTATTGGCGGGGCCGGGGTTTTTGACGGAATTGCCCTATGTGGTTTGTTTGCCCTTTTGTTGACTTAAAGGCATTACGTTTGTTGTGAGGCTAAGCACTATGGAAGTGACTACCGTTGCCCTAGACATCCCTGAAAATACAAATTTAATCTTGGGTCAAAGCCATTTTATTAAAACAGTGGAGGATTTATACGAGATTATGGTTGGAACTTGCCCACAGGCAAAATTTGGTCTGGCCTTCTGCGAAGCATCAGGGCCCTGTCTGATCCGGTTTGCTGGCAACGACCCCTCCCTCCAAGACATCGCCGTCAGTAATGCCAAGAAGATCGCTGCGGGTCATAGTTTTATTCTATTGATGCAAGATGCTTACCCCATTAGCGTTTTGAATGCCATTCAGCAGTCCCCAGAGGTCTGCACCATTTACTGTGCCACGGCTAATCCTGTAGAAGTCATCCTTGCCCAGACGGACCAAGGTGCTGGGGTGTTAGGCGTGATTGATGGCTTCTCTCCTAAAGGGGTGGAAGGAGAAGAAGACATCTTGGAACGTCAAGATTTTCTTCGCCAAATTGGCTATAAATTTTAGGCTCTAAAGATGGGGTCTTTAACGGATTAGCCTTCTCCATCAAAGCAGCCTTGTTATGAATGATCATGTGAATGGATACTGACGATGACCCATCAGCGCCTCCAACTAAAGATTCAAGGGGCTGTTCAAGGCGTAGGGTTTCGGCCATTTATCTTCCGTTTAGCAACCCACTGGAAATTAAGGGGTTGGGTTTCGAATGATGCCCAGGGGGTGGTGATTGAAGTGGAAGGTTGCCCTGATCAGTTGAACCCGTTTCTAACTCAACTTCAAGCCAATCCCCCTGCTCTCGCTGAAATTGAGACCATCGAGCAAACGTATATTCCACCTCTGGGTGAGGGAACCTTTACGATTCGTCCCAGCCAACAAGGCCCTAAATCCGCCTTCTTGCTGCCAGATGTCGCCACTTGTGCCGATTGCCTCCGTGAACTGTTCAACCCCTGTGATCGCAGATATCGCTACCCGTTTATCAACTGTACGCACTGTGGCCCGAGATATAGCATTATTCAAGCCTTACCCTACGATCGCGGCAATACCGCAATGGCGAGCTTTCAAATGTGCCCCGATTGCTTATCCGAGTATCAGAATCCCTTATCTCGCCGATTTCATGCACAACCGATTGCCTGTCCCACCTGTGGCCCTATCGTTGAAGTAGGGCATTGGCAGGGGGAACGCTGGGTTCGCAATCAGTTACCGGGACAGGGTGCTCAGTTAAGACATGGGGAGAAGGCGGAAGCAGGAGAAGAACTGGAGCCAATCGGGTTAGCCGCTGCAGCTCTTCGTCAGGGGCAGATCGTCGCTGTGAAAGGAGTGGGGGGCTTCCATTTGTTGGTCGATGCTCGAAATCCAGAGGCGGTAAAGAGGCTAAGAACGCGCAAACAGCGACCCGATAAACCCTTTGCCTTGATGTATCCATCTTTGGAACGGGTCAGAAACATCTGTGAGGTGTCTGAACTGGAGGCGGAGTGGTTGCAATCTCCCAAGGCTCCCATCGTTTTACTCCAGCGAAGACACCTCTTTCAGGAGGACCGGCTTGCTGATGAAGTCGCCCCAGGTTGCTGCCGCCTGGGCATATTTTTACCCTACACCCCGATTCATCATCTGCTGATGGCTGCCCTCGACTTCCCCCTTATTGCCACCAGCGGCAATCTCAATGGTGCACCCATCTGCTTCAATTCGGAACAAGCCCTGCATCACCTCAAATCTATCGCTGATCTTTTTCTGATCCATAATCGCCCTATTCTTCACCCTGTAGATGACTCAATTGTCCAAGTCATCAACAGGCAACCTCAACTCCGTCGCCGTGCCCGAGGATATGCTCCGCTTCCCATATGTATCACTCTTCCATCTCTGCCCTCCAGATCTAAACCCTCATCTCCAAAGCCACAATCTACCCGAAACTCAAAACTCCCCACTATCCTCGCGGTCGGCCCTCATCTGAAGAACACCATTGCCCTTTCCTTAGACGATCACGTTTTTATAAGTCAACACCTGGGCGATCTGGACACCGTGCCCTCCTTCGACCGTT
Source organism: Acaryochloris marina S15 (assembly GCF_018336915.1). Lineage (GTDB taxonomy): Bacteria > Cyanobacteriota > Cyanobacteriia > Thermosynechococcales > Thermosynechococcaceae > Acaryochloris > Acaryochloris marina_A. The sequence goes on from NZ_CP064926.1 coordinate 190,809, forward strand.
TTCAGCAAACCCTACAGGCGTTACTTCAGCTCTACGAGTGCCAACCTAACCTGATCGCCTGTGATGCTCATCCAGATTATGCTTCCACCCAAGCTGCCCAAGCATTGGCTCAGCAATGGCAAGTCCCCTTACTATCAGTGCAACATCACTATGCTCATGTATTGGCCTGCATGGCAGAGCACCACTTAGAAGCACCTGTTCTGGGTATTGCTTGGGATGGAGCGGGTTACGGCTTGGATGGGACCGTCTGGGGAGGAGAATTCCTCCGAATCACGCCATCAGGATTTGAGCGGGTCGGCTACTGGCGTCCCTTTCTCTTACCCGGTGGTGACCTGGCCGCTCGTGAGCCCAGACGATCGGCGATGGGGCTGCTCTATACCTGCTTGGGTGCCCAAATCTTTGAGGGGGAAGGGTTAGCTCCCTTGAATGCTTTTTCCCCGCAGTCCGCAAAGGTATTGCAGGCAATGCTAGATCGGTCCCTCAATACCCCCCTGACTTCAAGTGTGGGGCGATTCTTTGATGCGATCGCATCCGTCACTAATCTGGTTCAAACCACTAGTTTTGAGGGTCAAGCAGCGATGACCTTAGAGTCAATCTTGGGCAAGGCTGAAACGGAAGACTATTATCCTTTCCTTATCTCCACGTCATCGCCCTTAGTGGTGGATTGGGAACCGATGCTGATGGCAATTCTGGCAGAGATTGACCAAGGAGTTGATACGAGCTGGATCTCAGCTAAGTTTCACAATACTTTGGTCGAAATTATTGTCCAGATTGCCCATCAAATCGGAGAGCCATGTATTGTGCTCACAGGAGGATGTTTTCAAAACCAATATTTGAGTAAAAGAGTCATCCACAAATTGCAGGAGAATCAGTTTCGACCCTACTGGCATCAACAAGTGCCTACCAATGATGGGGGGATTGCCCTCGGACAAGTCATGGCCGCTCATCGCCACTATATTGGCCGCTTTCCCAAGGTCAATGAGACTTTTTACAGACAACAGCCCTTTGTGGAGGCAGATTCACCATGTGCTTAGCTGTACCAGGCAAGATTGTTAGCATCTTGGATCATGATGACCCGCTGTTACGGACCGGAAAAGTTAGTTTTGGGGGCGTTCTGAAAGAAGTCAGTCTTGCCTATGTTCCAAATGCTGAGGTTGAGGACTATGTCATTGTCCATGTAGGGTTTGCATTGAACGTCATTGATGTTGAAGAAGCTGAGCGGACCTTACAGCTCTTGCATAATATCAACCCCTGAGCCTGCCCGAGGGAAACGAGCTTTCACAAAAGTATTGATACTCTCAACCTTTGACCTGAAATTCCCCCGTTGAGGTTCTCCACACCTCGCTCAGGACTCGGCCACTGTTTGCCGCTTTGCATTGGATATGAATTGGCATCTGGCCTGCCGCATGGGTTGAGCAACTTAAACAAGGATCAAAGGCCCGAATGCCTGCTTCGACTCGATTGAGCATTGACTCAGGAATATCCGGTCCATGGAGGTAGTGACGAGCAATCTGGGCAACGGTGCGGTTCATCGCCAGATTGTTTTGCCCCGTGGCGATGATCAGATTAACGGATTGGAGTAACCCCGTTTCATCTACTTGATAGTGATGAAACAATGTCCCTCTCGGTGCTTCACTCACCCCAATCCCTTCTAGTTGATTGACATCTGCCTGGGCTCGCAAGGGGGACTTGCAGAGTTCTGGATCTTCTAATTTCTGCTCAATGCGCTCAATACAGGCCAAAATCTCAATTAAGCGGGCGTAATGGTAGAAGAAAGAAGATGTAACGGTCCCATTGCCCCGCTGTCGAAATTCTTGTAATTCTTGATCGGCTAAGGGAGTGCCCATGCGATCACAGACATTCAGTCGGGCTAAAGGTCCCACCCGATACATGCCACTCTCCAAACGGCACAATCCTGGAGACTGATTAGGATAGCCCAAGGGTCGATAGTAGGGTGACTTTAGATAAGAATCAGCCTGAACCGCTTCGCCAATAAAGGAATGGAATTGGCACGGATCAAGATGATCTGCAATGATATTTCCGACACTATCCACAAAGCGTAAACAGCCATGGTAATGTTCCCAGGTTCCCTCTGTATTGATTAACCCCATAAATAAGCTGGGGAAATTACCAAAAATTCGAGCCTCACTAGCATGTCTATCCAACAGGTCTTTAAACCGATTTAGGGTTGAAAGGGCCGTTGACCGTACCTCTGACAACCCAGCTCGGATTTGTTTACGTCCCTCGCCGGTTAGAGCCGATCGTACACCTCCAGGGACAGCCCAAGCCGGGTGAATTTTCTGCCCACCCAAATGCTGAATCACTTCCTGTCCAAACTGGCGTAGCCGGATACCGCTGCGGGCAAGTTCCGGCTCTGCGGCCATCAGGCCAAACACATTCCGTTGGGCCGGATCACTCTCCCACCCCAACAGTAGATCGGGACTACTCAGATGAAAAAAACTCAAGGCATGGGACTGAATAATCTGACCTAAGTTCATTAAGCGGCGCAATTTCTCTGCCGCTAGAGGAATATGAACTGCAAGAATTTGGTCTCCGGCTTTCGCCGACGCTAGCAGGTGACTCACAGGGCAAATCCCACAGATGCGCGGGGTAATTCCCGGCATCTCCCAAAATGGTCGGCCTTCGCAAAACTTCTCAAATCCCCGAAACTCCGTCACATGAAATCGAGCATCTGTGACTTCACCCGCGTCATCCAAGTAAATCGAGATTTTGGCATGGCCTTCAATCCGAGTGACCGGATCAATGATGATTCTCTGAGGCATTATGAATTTTCTGTTTTTTTAGGTTACACATGAGTCAGCTAGCCACTACACCAGGCATCATACTCTCGATCTTTATAGGCTTCTGGGTACTCCTCACGAAACGCTTCAAAAGCAGTTTTTTCAAGCTTTTCGGCACGTTGATGAGCCGCTTCCGCTTGGACTGCATCAACGTCCTGCCAAGCTTGTTGACAGGCTTTAGAATCGGCTCCCTGTCGTTGACAGATAGCGTGAGCGTCAGCAATTAACTGTTGTGTTTTCTGAGCAAGCTCCACTTCTAAGGGGTTTTCCAAGAAGTCACTTTGATCCAGGATGTCAGAGATTGAGAGAATGCCCAGCAGATTCCACTGGATAATGGGTGCGGCATGAATACCGCTGGTGGTCAATAATCGTGCGGCATATTCGACCCCGAGTTCCGGATTGAGCACCAAACAAGGTTTCGTCATAATTTCATAGACTCTCACCTGCCGTGGATCACGGCCAAAGGACGTTACTTTGGCAACGATATCGAAGGCTGTCACAATTCCGTAAGCATCTTGCTCATGGTTCCTATCAACAATGAGGGCATGAATCCCATGCCGTCGCATCAATCGGACGGCCTCAGCCACCTTCGCCGAATTCCGAATTTTGATGACTTCCGTAGTCATAATGTCTGCAACTTTCATCATTGTTGTTTCTCCAAGCGTTTATGCCAGTCCTATCCAAACTCACCCCACTGGTGCCTCCTGAGCTTGCAAGCGGGGCTTAACCAACCGTGACTTTCCCCAATTCCAGAGGGCACCTAAGCCCAAGAGAACAATGACAATGCTCATAATTCCGCCGATGAGGGGAATAGCGGTAATTAACATCAGAACCACTACCCCCATCAGGAATGGGATAAATCGGTTTGCTGTCTTATGCAGGTTGAATTGGCTGCTGAGCCAGCGTCCACCCAGATCGCTGATTAATACGGGAGCAATCAAACTCGCGAAGCTGCCAATACCGACCCATAGGGCCAGATTAGCCAAGGTTCCGACTCCCAGAACGGGCCAGGCTAGTCCTTGGAGGGTCAAGACAAGCACAATAAATGCAAGGATGGTCAGAACTGCGATCACAACACTCGCTACTCCCACCAACACACTGGTCACAATGCCCCAACCCAACGTTCTCAAGGGTCGAGTCTGAATATTCTGAGTTAATCCTTCTGTCCACTTTGGAAATGCCCAAAGCAAGGCACATCCCACTAACCCAATCGTCAGCAAGCGTTGCAGTTGATCTAGCACGATATTCGTCGGCTTGGCTGGCGTCGGTTCCCATTCTGGAATCGGTTGATGCGTGATTTTACCTGTCACTTGCGATCCATCATTTAGGGAGGCAGTAGTTGGTGATTTGTAGGTCAACCGACCTTTGACTTGGGCCGAATCTGTGAGGGTTAATCCTGCCGGCACATCAGGAATCTTAAGGCGAGGGCTAGGTCCGAATATAGGTTTCCAAGTCTGGTTGTCGCCGACGGTAACGGCCATATCTTGACCCACTGTCCCCTCTAAGGTTAGTCCTCCCATACCCCCCACAACATCCTGATCAACCGTTCCTGCCAGTAGTGCCTGACCACTCGCAACTGTGAGAGTGCCACCGATGGACGTTTGGGGTTGACTTTCCAGGCTCAGCCCTGCGGCGATCATGTCATCTTTCACCCGAGCCTGATTTTTGAGAAGCAGTGCCTCTCCTGCTATCCGCACGTCGTCTTGAACCGTTCCGTTCACCACCACGGCTTGCCCTGCAGCGATTAAATCCCCTTCAACAGACCCATTGAGGGCAACCAAAGCGCCGGCCAGAATAGCATCACCTTTAACAGTGCCATCAATCGTTATTTCATCACCTGCTAAGTAAACATCCTTCTCAACGGTGCCCGATAGTTGAATGGTCTCTCCTGCTGCAAACAGATTATCTTTTAAGGTTCCGTCAACCGTTATACGGTCCCCAGTTGCATAATAGTTACCTTGAATGACCTCTGTAGCCTCCACGGTGATCTGATCTTGCGTCACGAAATTGGGGGCTCCAACCGCAGAAACCGCTAATAGCAATGGGGCAATGACCAAGGCCATTAGAAACAACAGCACTTGTCTAAAATATTGTCTCGATGGTTTAGTTTGCATCTGAGGTACCTACACTGAAAGTGATAAAGTAGCCTGTTCTGAAGGGCTAAATAGCTCCGTTTAAGGCAGCTTGGTCTTCAAAAGCTTCAACCACATCCCAGGCCACAGAACATTCTTTTGAAATCTGGGTTTGCGGGTCACCACAAATAATCCGGGCATGTTTTAAGGCATTGTCGATTTGCTGAGCAAGCCAATTGGCTTGATAGTTATGCTTCCCATCCGTTTTCATCACTAAGTCGGTCACGGATACAATGCCTAAAAGCTGCTGTTCATCAATCACTGGTGCTCTCTGAATGCCTGATTCTGCAAGTAATTGAGCTAATTCTTCCACAGTGAGATCAGGATGGGCTGTAATACAAGGTTCGCGAACTAGCTTTTGAATGCCAATTTCATGGGGATTTTTGCCGACAGCCAAGACTTGGTAAACAATATCTCGCTCAGTGATGATACCGTAAGCAGTTTGTCCCTCAGGGTGTTCAACAATGAGGGAGCGGACTTTATGGTATTGCATCAGGGCAATGGCTTGTGCCACGGTTGCTGTATCCTGAATCGCAATCACCTCTTGGGTCATAATGTCTCTAACTTTAAGCATCTTTGTTCTCCTTAATACGTCCACGATTGATAGGAACCGAGCAGAGGTCATTGACCATTGAATGAGATTGTGATCACCCGAATTTAATTTGATCTCGGCCCTCGAGTTGAGGCTTCTTCCCCTGCAGTAGCGCTTCTAATACCAATTGGATTCGAGAAGGTGATGGCGGGCAACCCGGTAAAAAGAGATCAACGGGAACAACGGTATGCACGGGTTGAACCCGATCCAATAAAGGGGGAACAATCTCTTCCTCTGCAGGAATTTGGGGCACCAGATCTGCCATGTCGATGTAAGACCGCTCAAGAACCCTCTCCGCTGTACCCAAAACATTACGTAACGCTGTGACATTCCCAGTAACGGCACAGTCCCCAAAGGCAATCAGGTATTGAGTGCAATCTCGGACTCGATGAATCATCTCCCAATGGTCTGTATTGGCTATTGCGCCTTCGACTAATGCCACATCTACTTCTTGTGGATACTGCTTGGCATCCATAAAGGGGCTGTAAACAAGATCTATCTGGTGGGCCAACTCAAATAGCCACTCGTCAAGGTCCAGAAAAGACATATGGCATCCTGAGCATCCTCCTAGCCAAACAGTCGCTAACTTCAGTTTTGCCATTCTGCCTCCATACTTTAAAAATAGTTGTGCATGATGAGTGCTCACTTTTAAGTTCGACTGCATGTTCAAGAGATGCATTCAAACTCACGATTCCAACCTCAAAACTGATTTCCTTTCACTGTTTTGTTTGGTATTTCTCACTCACTTTTGAATCCATTCCCGCCTCGTTCTAGCAGTAGCAATAAATTCAAGTTGGGTACGATCATGTTCCATCTCCCCAACAGTTGAACCACGACGAAAGATGGCTCCTGTTGGACAGGCATTGACGCACTTTCCACAAGCGGTACAGCTCTCGGCTTCCCCCCAAGGCTGGTTTAAATCTGTAATCACTCGGGAAGTCCGACCTCGACCTGCCATATCCCAGGTATGAGCCCCTTCAATCTCATCGCAAACTCGAATACAGCGAGTACATAAAACACAGCGATTATGATCAACGCCAAATTGAGGATGGGAAATATCAACGGAGCGATCTGGAAATTGATAGGTAAAACGCACATGATCAATCCCCATCTCAATGGCAAGATCTTGCAACTCGCAGTGGTGATTGGAAACGCACACTGAACAGATATGATTCCCTTCCGCGAATAGCAGCTCCACGATCATGCGTCGATAGTGTTTAAGCCGTTCTGTTTGGGTTAGAACGATCATCCTCTCTGCCACTGGCGTGACGCAGGCGGCCAATAGCTTAGAATTTCCACTAACCTCTACTAGGCAAAGTCGGCAGGCTCCCCATAAGGAAACGCCCTGTAAGTTGCATAGCGTCGGAATATGAATCCCTGAAGCTGTAGCGGCTTCAAGGATTGTTTCATCACCCCGTGCACTGATGAGTTGATCATCAATCTTGAGGGTCTTAACAGCCATAGCCCATACCTGCTTTCTCCTTTTGCTGTGTACCCAGTCCTTACCAAGAATTCTCCTGGTTTAGATCTGGATCAGCTGGATCGCCTTCAAAGGGTTGGATTCCCACCTCTGGATAGTCATCATGGGAAGGACTAAAGATACGGAGAATCGGTTGAGCAATATAGCTAAGGAAGCGTCGAACCGTTTTGCTTAAGGATCGTATGGATAGAGATTTACCCTGGAGTGTTGCCATTATCGAATGTCCTCACAACTAAACTATATAGAGAAAAATTTGAGGAAAAGATGTCAGTTTTCATAGGATGTGACATCTGACCTCTTAATTTGAGGCTATATAGACAATATGAGGAAAACGTGAGCGGTATGCTGTCCAAGTTCGATAAAACAGAAACATTGCAAACCATTCCCCACAGCAGTTCGCAAGTATTGCTATATATTTCTCAATGCCCTATTTGAATCAACTGATTGGAGGGTTGCTTGACTTTAGCCTAATCAGGTTACTGTGCTGCTAGAAAACCGTGCACCGTAGGTTACCTAAAGATCGCTTTCAGGAATTTCTTCTTTAAAATCAATGACCAATTGCATGGTTTCTAGGACTAAAGATCTGAGGTCTTGAGTGAGAGGGAGTTTAGCCTCAGGACCAAACCAACGGTCAAAAGTTTTGACATAGGGTTCTTTGCCCTTTAAGTAACCCTCCATGAAACGTACTAGAGCGTAATTCACTTGATCAACAAATTTGGAATTATTCTCAGGCATCATGCAGGCAATTCCCTCTCTTGAAAAATACCCAACAACATTAAAGTCCTCAGGATTCTGGCTGTTTTGTAGCCAGCCTTCTAGTAAAATACCGTCGGCTGCAAAGGCATCAACGGTGCCCTGCTGCAATGCTTTATATCCCTGAGCATGATCTTGGATGGCGATGATCTGGGCTCGGGATTGAGTACGGCGAATCGCAATCTCATTTGTTGTGCCCGCAACAGCGGCGATTTTCTTATTGGCCAACGCCTCGGGTTCCCATGCCTCACTCCCCTTCTTCATCAACAAGCGGGTTCCTGTCAGACTATAGCTAACGGAAAAGTCTATTTCCTTATCCCTTTCCCAGGTATAGCTGCTAGCATCACAGACAATATCTACTTCACCTGTGACTAATTTAGGAATTCGATCGCTAGGGGTAAGAGCAATCAACTTTAGCTCAATCTCTTTTCCAAGCGTTTTTGATAATTGGGCCTGTACCTGTTTCAACATTTCGATTGAGTAACCCTGAAATTGCCCATGTTCATCCATGAAGGCAAAGGGGAGAGCATTTTTATTAGTTCCAGCTGTTACAGTGCCAGTACGAGCTACTTTTTCGAGGACCGTTTCTGCAGAAACAAGCTGTGGGTTAGCTATGGTGAAGAGACTACAAAGGGTGGTCAGTAAAGTAAGCCTAACTCCTCGCCCCCAAACCTTTACAAGGGGATGAGGGAAGCGGTTTGGATCAACAGGATATTGCATGCTCGTATTCTGAATAATTCGGACTAAGTTTATAGAAAAAAAGAACATATTTTGAGTTTTGTAATAATTAGTTGAATCGTTTTTGTGCTGACAAAGCCTAATATTTTCAAGCCCAAGTCTGACGTAGTTCTATGAGGAGTGATGATCGTCAGATGCCTTATTATGCATAAGCTCTAAGTACTCATCTTTGAAAAAATGTAGGGTACTTAGTATGGGATTTGGGGCAGATTTACCAAGGCCGCACAGGCTAGTATCCTTGACCATTTCGCAAAGTTGGTTCAGAGACTCTAAATCATCTGTTCTTGCTTTCCCTTCGCAGATTTTTGTGAGCAACTGGTGAAGCTGAACCGTTCCTGCCCGACAGGGAACGCATTTGCCACAGGACTCTTCCATACAAAACTCCATGAAGAAACGAGCGACGTCCACCATATTGGTGGCCTGATCCATGACAATCATCCCACCAGACCCCATAATGGACCCCAAACGGGTTAGAGACTCATAATCTACAGGCGTATCAAAGGCATGGACGGGAATACATCCCCCTGAGGGGCCACCGGTTTGCACTGCTTTAGCCGATCCATCAAGGACCCCCCCGCCCATCTGTTCAACGATTTGACGCAGGGAGGTACCCATGGGTACTTCAATCAATCCGGTGTTTTGGATCTTGCCCGCTAAGGAAAAGACTTTGGTACCTTTGCTCTTGTCTGTGCCAATCCCAGCAAACCATTCAGCACCGTTGCGAATGATAGGAGCGATATTCGCAAAAGTTTCCACATTATTAATCAATGTTGGACAACCCCAAAGTCCGGATTCAGCAGGGTAAGGTGGTCGGGGGTGAGGTAAGCCGCGCTTCCCTTCGATGGAGGCCATTAGGGCTGTTTCCTCACCACAGACAAAGGCACCCGCACCAATGCGGATATCGATCCGAAAGTCAAAGGGGGACTCAAAAATTTGACTGCCGAGTAAACCTTGCTTGCGAGCTTGACGAAGGGCCGTTTCGAGGTGATTGATGGCGAGGGGATACTCACCTCGAATATAGATGTAGCCTTGGTTGGCGCCGACAGCATAGGCTGCAATTGCCATCCCTTCTAACACCCGATGTGGATCGCTTTCTAAGACACTGCGATCCATAAAAGCACCAGGGTCTCCTTCATCACCATTGCAAATCACATACTTTTGTCCTGGGGGCATTTTGGCAACTGTTGACCATTTCAAGCCTGTGGGGTAACCGCCGCCGCCTCGCCCTCGTAGACCACTTTGAGTAATCTGATCAATCACTTCACTGGGGGTCATATCATAAAGTGCCTGGTAGAGGGCTATATAGCCTTTATTGGCCATATATTCCTTAATTTCCTTAGGGTCGATGTGGCCACTGTTTTCAAGGACGATGGGGTGTTGAAGGGTGAAAAAAGGGTGATGTCGGGGCTGATAAGAGGAGGGTTGAGGCAAAGAGAGGGGAGTATTGTTTGGTAACTCTTTGGGAAGATTGGATTGGAGGGTTTCTTGACAGGCGTGGACCAGTTCAGGGACGCTCTCGGCGGTCACTTGATCGTAGAGAATGCCTGAAGGGTCTAGGCGGACTAGGGGACCTCGGCTACATAGTCCCATACAACCTACCCCCCGGACTTGAATGGGAGGGGTGAGGGCTTGTGTTGAGATCGCAACTTCGATTTGTTTTTTTACTTCTAATGCATTAGCAGATAAACAGCCCCCCACCGTACAACAGCGGATGCAGGGAGCACTGAGGATCTCTTGTTCTCGCTTAGCTAGAGTTTGTAGCTCTTGTAAATCCATTTATGTTGCTACCTTACATTGAGGATGGCCCATCATCTGTGTGACTTGCTGACCCAATTTTTCTGAGGTTTGATAGCCGACAACTTGACCATCCAACACCACAGCAGGAGCGCTCCCACAGGCCCCTAAGCAACGAGCAGTGCTGAGTGATAAGCATCCATCCCTGGTGGTTTCCCCAGTTTGAATTTGAGCGATCTGTTCCACGGTTGATAGGAGTGATGCAGCCCCTTTTACAAAACATGCCGTTCCCATACAAACCACACAGGTATGACGTCCAGAGGGGGTTAGCGAGAAAAAGTGATAGAACGTGGCCACACCATAGACTTGACTGGGAGGTAACTTCAAACTGTGGGCAATATGCAATAGGACATCTTGTTCTAAATATCCGAACAATTCCTGAGCTTTATGGAGAACTTCAATCAGAGAATTGGGCTGATATTGATGCCGTTTCATCGTTGCCTCTAACACCCTAAAACGATGATCTTTATTGGGATGAGGTTTGCCATCCACAATAGTTTGACTCCCTTCACTTAACTGTCATTGGATAGCTCTGCATTTTTCTTAGAGCATGTCTGTTGTCTTCAGGCCGGCTGCTGAGGACGCACAACCATTACAGAACAGGACGCATGGTTCGCAACATATTTCCCCACACTGCCAAGAAGCATTTCGCTGAGTCCAGAACGACCCCGATTACCCACTAGAATTAAGTCTGATGATCGGTTCTTGGCAAACTCACAAATGATTTCGCCGGGAGATCCGGGTTGTTGAATAAATTCAGTCGGAATACCTGCTTCCCTTGCGATCGCAGTATAGGAACGCAATTGGGGTAGGCAATCACTATCATAGGTATTCCACTGTCGTTGCTGGCTGTAGAGGATGTCATCGCGCAAACTAGGATAGTCATCCAGCCGTTGCTGAGTAAAAGCGGTTGGATGGGTGATAGAAATGGGAACTTTGGCAATATCCGGTGGCAAGACATGCAGCAACATCAGCCTAGCCGTGGACATTGATTTGGCAACGTTTATCGCCATATTAAAGATTTGTGGGTTTATGGCACTCCCATCCATGGCCACTAATATACTGCGGTAAGACAACTTTTCGCGCCATGCTTCGGAAGACTGTTGATTCGCCGCTAGGGTATTTATGGATTGTTTGGGGATGAACTCGGGGACATCTTGGTGGTGGACAATCAGGACTGAGCAGGGAGCATTATGTGTGACGTAATTGCTAACACTGCCCAATAGAAGTTTGCTGAGAAAGTTTCGACTGCGTCGTCCAATGATGATCGTATCGGCTTGCCATTGTCGGGCTATTTCACAAATCTCCCTGCCTGGATCTCCTAAAGATTGTTGATAGACAACGGTAAGACCCTTTTCTTTTGCCTGATTGGCTCGAGATCTGAGTAACTCAAGACTGCTGGCTTTGAAGACATCTAAGTCATTGAGATAAGAGTTTACGACCCCAGTATGTGACAGGTCAAACTCCTCTAATACGCCTGGCATCAGAGGATACGGAGGATATCCCTCCTCAGTCGAGGAAATGACATGCAATAATAAGAGCTTTGCATGGGTTGCCTTAGCTAGAACCACAGACTGCATAAAGGTTTGCTGACTAAAGGCGGAGTGATCTAAAGCCACCAGAATTTTTTTTGACATGACAACCTCCCAAAGCATCCAGCTCCAGTTATATATCTACTTATAGTTCCAATTTCCGTCGACCTTCTAGAAGGGAAGACCGACCCAAACATCTATCCTGGACGTTTCCTGCTTAGGGTTATAGAACAAGATATTGAGGAAAATATGAGCTTTAGCTGCAACCCAGACATTCATGTCTAGAGAAAATTTCGAGCCCTTGTCATCAGGGATTACTCAAACCATCCAGTATGCTTCACAATCTTGGGACGAATGATAGCAACCAGACAAGTGCTAAGTTGAGTGACTGACAAGAAAATAAAGCTCTACCATGGAGGTATAAGGGGTTGATCGGAACTGTCCAGACGGTTGTTATTTGTGTGGAGGAATCCTGATGAGATACCATCGCATTTTGGTTGCACTAGATACTTCATTCCTTCAACCCGCTGTTTATGAGCAGGCATTGGCAGAAGCAAAATTACATTCAGCTGAGCTAAAGCTATTTCATGGTGTAGAGGCAGAAATTAATCCCTTGGGTAACTCAACGATCTCACCCCTAGGGCCCCCTTTAGAATCAGGTTACCTTTCTCCATCTGCTGTGGATTACGAGTTGGCACAGCAAGCCTGGGAAGCACAAATTGCGGAAGCCAAACAATGGTTACTGGAATTTTCCTTAAAAGCAGAGCAGCAAGGTATAAAGACAACCTTTGAGGCCGAATTAGGCAATCCTGGACCTCAGGTTTGCGAATGGGCTAAAGACTGGCACGCTAATCTGATTATCGTGGGTCGCCATGGTCGCACAGGACTCAAGGAACTCTTACTGGGGAGTGTCAGCAACCATATCGTCCACCATGCCCCTTGTTCTGTCTTGGTCATTCAAGGAGAAACGGTTGTTTCAGAAGACTCCCATTGAACAGACTGAAAGGGTAAAAGCACCTGGGCTCTCAACTTCATCGCACTTTCGCAAGCCTCTCGGGCTCCGCTCCACAGAGAGTCAGTATCCTCAATTCAAGTGTTCGGGCGACTTGCAATCGATGACATCCCCCGACCTGACATGAGTTTCTGCCAAATTTAACAGGTGTGGGATAGTGACGAGTTGGTAGCCTTGTCGTTTTAACTCGGAGATCACTAAGGGCAGAGCCTTAATCATTAATTCGCGATTACCCCCGCCATCATGCATCAGCACGATGCCGCCAGATGTTGCATTTTTAATGACATTTTGCACTGCTAAATCCACAGACCCCTCATAGGTATCGTCAATCGTCCATAAGACAGTAACCATCTTTTGAGCACTAGCTTGGGCTACTAATCCATTGTCCAGAAATCCACCAGGGGGACGGAATAGAGTCGTTTTATGTCCAGTGTACTGTTCAACAATATCAGTAGTTTGCTGAATCTCGGTCAGGGCAAGTTCAAAGTTGTGATCTTGGTAGCCATGGCTCCAAGAGTGATTGCCAATAGCATGTCCTGCCGTCGCAATCTGTTGGAGTAAGTGAGGGTATTGAGCTACATTACGGCCCAATACAAAGAAAGTGGCTTTGATATGGTGTTGCTGGAGAATATTCAATACGTTGAGGTGTTGTCAGGCCAGGGACCATCATCAAACGTGAGTGCGATCGCTTTTTGATCACGGGGCAGTTGCACCCCGTAAATGGTTTGTCCTTGAAATCTAATTGGGGGGCGGTTACAAGGGAAGGGGCGTTCCCCTGAGTCTAACTTGAGGGGCTGAGCGTCATGAATCCTGGAGTGAGACACATCCAAAGATACAGTAATCCGCTCTACAGAAAAATGACCGACCCTTGGAGTGTTTAGGTTGATCTGATGTCCGAAGGAATACATTGCCATGAGTAGACTCACTCCAACTAGTGCAGTAAGCTGGCGTTCGAAGGTATCGACTCGTAGATTTTGCCTAAACATTTCTAGCGCAATAGCTACTAATCTGAGGATGTGTAACTAGAATCTCTCTAATTGTCAAAGGGATCAGAACAGTCTGTGATGTTCAAAAAGTGTTGATAATCTTGTGTTTAAGCGGTTTAAAGGAACCTATCATCATGGACCAATACATTGCAGACTGCCTTATCTCTATTCTAGCTAGTCTTTCTCAGCATATAGTTTAGTTGTGAGGGGCATGGATTGATTGGCAATGCGCGCTTTCCCCAACCCCAATGCTCTAGCTTCAGTCAGGGTCTCTTCTGCCAAAATACACAAGTCTTGAAAATCTTGACTGTCCTCAGGACAATGAACCACACTCGCACTACAGGTCATCTGGATGTTGGTGCCATCAGGTATTGAATAGGGAGTTTTGTAGACAACATCCAAGAAATCTTGAACCCTTTGACCTCCTTCAGTTTTGGTTACCCCCATCAACCCCACTAAAAATTGATTCCCACCCCTACGAGCAATCACATCCTCCGACGATACCAACCCTAATAATGCTTGAGCAAACTGTCTCAGGATACTGTCGCCTACCGCATAGCCAAAGCAATCATTAATCTGCTTTAGACGCTCTATTTCCAGAATGACAAGGCACATGTTTCGGGGCTGATGTGCCACTTCACTTAACAACAATTCCAGGGCATGGGCCGTCTCGTGGCGGCTGAGCACTCTGGCCAAAGGATCAATAGTGGAAAGACGGCGTTGCAATCGAGTTCGTTCTAGACGGTTGAGAATACGGACCACCAATTCTGGTCCGACAATGGGCTTACTGATGAAATCATCTGCACCTGCAGCATAAACTTGGTTGACCACATCAGCCTCGGTATGAGCGGTTAAGAAAATGATGGGCAATTGTTCCCATTGGATATCATTACGAACCACCTTGCACAAATCTATCCCACCAATGTGGGGCATCTCTACATCAAGCAACAATAGATCAGGGGGAGAATGGGTAAGCGTTTCCCAAAACTGAGTAGGCTCGGCGAGTCCAATCACTTCAAGCCCCCAGGGTTTACATAGAGCCGCAACGGTCTCCAATATTTGCGGGTCATCATCCACAATCATGATCCGGGCTTCTTTACGCTCCTTACTTTGGAGGGTGTGCTCAACCCGTTCCCACACTTGTTGAAGGGGTAAAGATTTTGAGATGGGTAGTTGGCCGTCTGAATAAGCTTTAGCCATCTCTTGATACCGATTCTCATCAGCCGTCCAGATCAAGACTGGAATGGGTAGTGGAAGATATAGTAACGCTTCTAGAAAGGTTAGGCTTTGGATGGGAGACTGGCCTGCTGGATCAAAGAGGATGAGATGTGGAGCCTGTTCCTGAATGAGGTCTCGTGCTAGATCAATGCTCTCTGCTGTTAGATATCGAATTTGATGCTGACGGGCCTCGGCAGATAGAGCATCTCGGGAAGGCCCGTCAGCGTCAATGGCTAATACAACCCTTTGCCCAACATCATCCCGATAGTCTGAGGTCACTTGAGTTTCGGGTTGGCAAGCATAATTAATTTCCTGGCGCAGAGCATCAACATCCTGCTGCAATTGCAAGGATTGATTGGAGTTGAGGGGGGAATTGGAACGCAACAGATGTTCAATCTCACGTGCTAACTGGGACCCCTTCGATAAACCAAAGGTCCCCAATCCTCCTGCCAAGGTATGGGCTTCTTGTTGAGCCGCTTGCCTCAATTCATCATTAAAGCAACCCTCAGTAACCGCCGTTGCAGCCTTGTCTAATAGTTTGATTTGGTCCAGGATGCGGGGCTGAAACTTAATCCAAATATCAGCAATCGCACTCATCGTTTGCTGCTTAATTTTGGCTTCTGGTGGTTGAATAGGCGTCGCTTTATTTTTATCGAGTTCTGATAGAGCTTTAAGGCGATACCCGATTCCATAAACCGTTTCAATCAAGTCCGTGGGTGCCCCCGATGCTTTTAATTTTTGACGGAGACCCTTGATATGGGTTCTGACTGCTTCTTCTCCAGGTGTGTCCTCATAGGTCCATATATGTTCTAGAATCATGCCGCAACTAAATACACGGCGGGTATTCCGTATAAATAACTCTACTAGGGCATATTCTTTGGGAGTAAGTTTGAGGAGAACATCTTGATATTTGACCTCGCACGCTCTCGGGTCTAGCTGTAAATTTTCCCACTTTAATATCGGTGGGTTGATAGCTTCCCCTCTGCGGAGTAAGGCCCTGATTCGAGCCGCTAACTCTTCTGGATCAAACGGTTTAACGACATAGTCATCTGCTCCAGCGTCAAGGCCAATCGCTCGATCATGGCTGCTATCTTTTCCCGTGAGTAGCAAGATTGGGAGCTGATAGCCTTGCGATCTCAACTGCCGACAGAGACTGACTCCATCCAATTTAGGCAACATTACATCTGAAAGGATTAGGTCGTATTCAAAGGCTTCGACCAATTCTGCTGCAGTCTGGCCATCGGATGCCAGTTCAACTGCATAATTTAGATCGACTAACAAGGTTTTTAGCGCTTCAGCGATTAACTCATCATCTTCCACGATTAGGATTCTCACTGTAATCCTCCTAGAGGGCTGGGGTGACGGATTCGATCCTATTCTTCAGAGTAACGGCAAATCGGGGCAGCATCCGTTCGGAGAACAACACTTGTTGAAGTTTCTTGGCCAAACCACTTCATCAAGTATATTTATCCAGCGCTCCGATTTTGAGGAGCTTGTGAAGATTGAGGTGTCAACCATTCTTCACAAGCTCCTCAGGCCCTTGCAATAGATTTTAAGTGAGAGGTATCGGGAACTTCCTAAAGGAGAGGAGACAATGAAACTAACCTATAGAGGCATTAATTACGACTATAGTCCTCCAGTGGTTCGCTATGGCAACCGCGCTGGAGTAGGCAAATATCGTGGCGCAACTTACCCACGCCAAAATCTAAAGGAGACGCCTGTACCTCAAGTCAGTGCTGATCTCACCTACCGTGGTGTGGCGTATCATACCGGTGAATCACCGACTGATACTTCTCAATCACAAAGGGAAGACCAACCTGAAACAGTTGGAGCTGATTGGGTGTCTGTTGCTGAAGAAGCCCGGTGGTTAATGATGGATCATCATCGGATTATTAAGCACCGCCAGCAAAGTATGCTCGGTCGGACGACATCAGAGATTCATCTTAAGGTAGATCCCTCAAAATATTGGAATCATATTCAAGGGAAAGTCCATCCCAGCTTTCGAATGACTTATGAACGCAGCCATGCTGCTATGAGTTAGGGATTTTGAATCCCAGTTTGAGTCATTCAGCACAATGAAACGTTGGAGGTCGTAACCCGATGAGACCAAAGTATACCTTCACGAGGTTGATAATGATGATTTGGTTTTACCTGAATCAGCCTTTGTTTAAGCCTAAGTGGTTCCTCAACCTCTTGATGTTTTCTCATACTGATGACAGAGAGCTGCTGGAACGTTGCTATATCAGGGAATGTGAAATTGAACAGCACAGAATGTTGTTAGAACGTTGTTGGCAATACTCTTGTGAGATTTTCTAGGGTCCACTATTAACCTCATTCACAACCCTCTACATCAATATAAATCGAGGAATAGACAAATGAGAGTTTGGATTCGTAGAGGTCTTTTCTTGTTGTTATTGATCAGTACCTTGGTGCTGCTGCTCGTTACCAATATGGGGAATGGGATAGGTTCATCTGCGATCGCAGAAGTGAGTATGACGCGAGAATCACAAGGTCAGATGCTCTATCAATCTCGACAACATCTACCCGATCAACAAGGTAATCATTGGTTGGTCGTAGCATCCAAACATGTGGGTTTTGCTAGCCCCCCTAGCATTGACCTGATGCTAGCTGGCTGCCCTGGCTTTGTAGATATCGATCATTCCCTGCCTCTTACCCTCATCATGTCTAAAGGAAAAACCGTGAAAGTGAAGAGCCTCCCAGAGTCTTTGTATACTGAAGTCCTCCCTGGCTCTAACGTTGCCCAATATAATCTCCAGCCCATCGTGCCTGAGTTAGACGCTGCTCTTGACCTGTTTATTCCGACAAAGGGGATGAAGTCCATTCAGGTTGAAGTCCCTACTCAAGTGGTGCAAGAGTGGCAAACGGTGGCAACTTGTGCAGATATCCTTTGTGAACCGCTCACGGACCCTGCCTTGCCCCACTAGTGGGGTTGGTTAAGGGCTTCAAAGCCTGACACGATATCCAGTAACTCTTCCGTAATTTTGGTTTGGCGTTGCTGTTGAAAAGCAGCTTGTAACTCCGTCAAATGTTCAGCAATATTGGTTTGAGCTAACTGCATTGAGGTTAAGCGACTGGCATTTTCACTCGCTAAGGACTCAGCGCAGGCTTGATATAGGGCAACAAAAAAATGCTGCCGGAATATGGCTGAGAATAATCGCTCACGGCTCAGAAAAACCATCGGGCGACAGCGAGTCGGCCAGGAGGAGGGGCGCTCAAGGTCGACTTCCAGGGGAAAGATCTGTTGTTGGTGAGGGGTACTGGTATGGCCGCTGATGGGATGATTATGGAACACCCAAATTTGGTCTACCTGGCACAGAGCACGCCATTTTTTAAGCTGGACAACAATCGTTTGTACCTTAGATGTAATTCCGTCAACCGAGGTCGGGACCGGAAGATATCGCTCGATGGCGTAACCTTGATCCATGATGCGATCGCAAATTCGGGCTCCCATTCCCAACAGAAGGGGTTGCTCTCCCTGAGAGGAGTGCTGTTCTAGGTGCTGAATCACCACCTCTGATAGCTGTTCATTAAAACGGCCACACATCCCCTGATCCGAGCCAAAAATCACCATTCCTAAGCGATGGTGAGCACTGGGTCTAACGTGAGTCAATGTATCAGGATAATTCATTCGGAGAATTTGTATCCCCATAGCCAAGGTTTGGCGATAGTGCTGGAGTGCATTGGCAGCCTGTTCATATTGACGGATATTGGCGGCTGCTAGAGCTTTCATCGTTTTAGCAACGGTTTGCAACTCCTGAGTGCTGGCGATTTTGCGCTTAAGGGTTTCTAGAGTTTGCATTATGTTGATGGCTAGCTAGGAAGGATGAAAGTTGGGTTTTCATGGAGATCATCATCAAAGGATTAGGCTCAGGGAATGTGTCAGGCTAGATTCAGCAATTACAACTCATTGTCTGGGTCCTTCGATATGCTGTTGGCGATCCAATTCAAAAGTACCTCCCGATCCGTTTCGCGCAACTGCCCTGCATTCTGGATGCGATCGCAAATATTCGGTAGCTCACGTCGTATCGCTTCTCCTATATGCTGTTCTGCTTGGGACACTTGCTCAATGGGCACGGGATCAAACTGTCCCTGAGTAACCGCTAGCATCACAGCAATTTGCTCCGCAACGGGCAACGGCTGAAACTGAGGTTGTTGCAGCACTTCACGCACTCGACGACCTCGCTCTAAAGATTGCTGAGTGGATTCTTCTAAACGGGTCCCAAACCGAGCAAAAGACTCCAATTCTTCAAATTGCGTGTAGGACAGTCGTAGATCCCCTGCAACGGTTCGGTAAGCAGGAAGCTGGGCTTTGCCCCCGACGCGGGAAACCGATTTGCCCACATCAACAGCAGGAAATATTCCCTTTTGGAACAGATCAGGGGTGAGATAGATTTGCCCATCTGTAATCGAGACTAAATTGGTGGGGATATAGGCCGATAGATTTTGAGCTTCCGTCTCCACAATGGGCAAAGCTGTTAGAGAGCCTCCCCCTAACTCAGGCCGCAGACACGTCGACCGCTCCAGCAGCCGAGCATGAATATAAAAAATATCACCTGGAAATGCTTCCCGTCCTGGCGGGCGGCGCAATAGCAGCGATAGCTCACGATAGGCACGGGCATGTTGAATCAGATCGTCATAAACAATCAACACATCTTGCCCTTGCTCCATAAAGTACTCTGCCATCGTGGTCGCAGCATAGGGGGTGATATATTGCAGGCCAGGTGAGGCTTCCCCCCCTGCTACCACGACAATGCAGTAGTCCATCGCCCCCCGATTGCGAAGCTCAGCGATCAGCTTGGCCACAGCAGAACTGCGCTGACCAATGGCGCAATACACACAAATCACACCCTGATCTTTTTGGTTGAGGATAGTATCGATAGCAATCGCTGTTTTTCCCGTTTGGCGATCGCCCACAATTAGTTCTCGCTGTCCCCGACCAATGGGGATAAGGGAATCAATCGCCTTAATGCCTGTCTGAAGAGGCACGGTTACAGGAGCCCGGTCCATGATGGCAGGGGCCTCCCGTTCAACGGGGCGTCGTTCACTTTCAGTCACTAATCCGCGTTGATCCAACGGGCGACCTGTTGCATCAACGACTCGGCCAAGCAACCCCTCTCCTACAGGGACATCTAGAACCCGGCCTGTTCGCTGGACTTCACACCCTGCCCTCAGAGAATGTCCATCATCCAGCAAAATCAAACCCACCTCATCCGGATCTAAATTAAAGGCCAGCCCCATCCGATCGCCGGGAAATCTGACTAACTCCTCAGATTGCACCTGTAAAAGACCAGTCGCTCGGGCAATACCATGGCCTAAATAAGTTACAGTTCCGATTTCTTGGCTCTGCAACTCGAATGGATACTGGCCTTCCACCTGATCAAATGCAGCAAAAATTTGATGCAGTACTGGCTTCAAAATGTCGAGTTTTGGGGCCTCCATGGTCTACCCCTGCTCAACTGATTCTTTTTCCATGCCATCCCATACCTGATTTAACTTCATCTCCAGCTGCTGAAGATATTGCTCTACCGTCCAAGCCAGCTTATATCCTGGAATCTTGAGTTCAATTCCACACATTAAGTCTGGAGCCGTCGTAAATTGGTACGCACTAGGGTCTACTCCACGGGCTTGCTTAAGGAGTACCTCAAGTATGCGATTTCTGCTTTCTTGAGGTATGGGAAATGTACTGGATATCATCAGTTTCTGTTCCCTGACGTTGGATAAAGCAACTCGTAACACCGCTTGTTCTGAAGCGGGTAGATGATTAAGACGAGTCAGAAAAGCTTCAATGATTTGCTGCTCTAAATCAGCATTCGCCAAATCTTGAAGGAGATACCGAACGGTGGTCGTTAACTGCTGTCCTGCCAACTTCTGTAGAGTCCCTAGAAATACTTGCCGCTCATGTTTGACTGCCTCTTTCCATTGAGCTTGTGTACTATCGACTTCGTCCCGAATTTGTTGCAACAACTGATGTCGATGCTCTTCTGCTGCTGCTTGCGCTTGGGTCAAAAACGAGGCTTGTCGATGTTCTAAAGATTGCTGCATCTGACGCCAACGCTCAGCTTCTTGCTGAGCAACTTCTTGCTGATGAGCAGCTTCCTTTAACTGCTGAGCAATCAGCCGTTCCCGCTTTTTCATTACTTGAGTGATCGGAGCATAGAGGAACCGTCTCAGTAAGGCCACTAGAATCAGAAAATTAATGATTTGGGCCACCACGGTGAGTGGATCAATCAACATGGCTATCCTCCATTTGTGCTGGCCTGCTCCACAACATAGGTCCAAAATGGATTGGCAAAAATCAGAATTAATGTAATCACAAAGCAGTAAATGGCCGTTGATTCTACCAATGCCATTCCCACAAAAAGCACTCTGGTGATGGTATTGGCTTCGTCGGGTTGCTGCGCCAGAGCACTTAATGCTTGGGATAAGGCTCGACCTTCCCCCAGCGCTGGGCCTATGGAGCCTATGGCAATGGTGAGTCCAGAGATCACAATCGAAGCCATGCCTACAAGGGCAATATTATCCATGGAAGACCTCACTGTCTGTTTGAGGGTTGTGTTGATCCACTTGACTCGCCGCTGCAATGAAAACCATGGCTAAAATGGCGAAAATATAGGCTTGAATCATGCCTGTTAAGAGCCCCAAGACCTGCATCATGACTGGGAAGAGTAAAGGAGCTACCGATAGTAGGATGCCAACGATCATTGTTCCACTCATGACATTGCCAAATAGGCGAACAGCTAGGGCCACAATTCTGGAGAAATCCCCAATGATATTGAACGGCAGCATAATGGGGTTAGGCTGCAAGTACTGCTGTAGGTAACCCCGCACTCCCTTCTTCCGAACGCCATAGAGGGGGACCGCGAAAAAGACACAGAGGGCAAGAGCCGTTGTGGTGGATAAAGACCCCGTCGGTGGTTGGTAACCGGGGATAACACTCAGCAGATTCGATAGGGCGATAAAGATAAACAAGGTGCCTATAAACGGTAAGTATGGGCCTGCAGGTTGGTCAATGATTTCCTGAATCTGATCTCTAATGCCCAACACAATTACCTCCAACAAGTTTTGTCCCCGCGAGATCTGAGTCGAGGCAGAGAGGTGTCGGGTCACTAACCATGAGCCAACCACCAGCACCTCCATGACTAGCCAGGTGAAGATCAGTGTCGCGTTGAGAGAGAACATCCCCCATTGCCAAAAAATGGTTTGATCTGGCGTTAGATGCATTACATTTGTGCTCCATTCCAAGTGATAACAACAATGAATTTTGAGTTTTGTAATACTGAGAGCACAGTATTTGAGCCTTTTAGCCAAAATTCTTTTCTATATAGAATTTTTTTTAATAAAGTCTTTGATTCAGAACTTATAAATCACAATTCACAACTTCTCTCCGCCTTTTCTTTATCTTCTGGGGTTGGGGAATAATGCTGCTAATCAAAACATTTCGAGCCCAAAGAAATCCCAGAAATGTAAGGAGTAGAGGTCCTAGTAGATGATCGCTCACTCCCTTCTGAAGGATGAGGTGAAACACACCTAGAACTGCCCCAAGACGGAGTATGAAACTACTCCACATCAGCAGGATGGGTTGAGTGGTTCGGTTAAACCGGAGAATCGTGATCCATAATCCACCGAAGTAAAGGAGTCCTAGTCCACTCCCCAAAATTAAGGAGGTGAATAGGGCGAGGGAATAACTATTCATGCTTCAGCCTCTTGTAGTTGGGGCCATTGCTTGAGTAATGGATATAGCAGCATCGGAGCGATGATACAGGTTGAGATCGCAACCAGCGTCATGCCAGTAAAAATCTGGGAAGAGACAGCCCAATCCCCCAATTCACGACCTCGCTGAAGAATCACCATGGTAATTTCAGCTCGAGGCATCATACTAATCCCTAGTAAAGTGGAACTGGAAACATCTCTTTGGCTCAAGAGCATCAAACCCCCAATACCGATGAGTTTGCCAAGCAAGGCTGCACTCAGGAGCAATAAACTCAAGCCTAGGGTGGTTGCTAGAGTTGAAACTTGAATCTGTAGGCCAATATGGATAAAAAAGAACGGAACAAAAAATTCGTAGAGAGTTCCGAAAGATGCATCAATTTTGACAGCGTGGGGATCACGGCTAAATGCCAGTCCTGCAAAGAAGGCCCCAACGGCAACTGAGAAACCTAAAAGCCCTGCTACAGCAGCAATAACGAAGCCTGTTCCTACAACCATCAACATCGGATCGGGGGCCGGTTCTATTCGCTCAAAAAATTGAGTTAAGGGCTGTTCAATATAGCGAAAAAAGATCAAGCAGAAGGTGCTAAAAATCATCACCTTTAAGCAAAAAGGGCCAATGATTGTTTCCAAAAGCGGCAGAAACTTAATTGCGGTTCCTTGCTGCCAGGAAGGAGCAAGTGAAAATAATAAAGACATCAGGATAATGGCCGCAATATCATCCATTTCCGCAATATCTAGTAGCAGCTCTCCATTCTTGGAATTAAGTGCTTGGGAATCTTGCCAAACGCTAATTGAAATCCCCACACTGGTTGCCACCAAGGCAATGCCAATAAATAGGCTGGCAACAAGAGATAAATTTAAGAAGAAATAGGCAGTGATAAACCCTATTGAACCACTACAGATCACATCACCGATGAGGAGCAAACAAGCTTGAGGTAACTGACGCAATAATCCAGTGAAATTGCATTCTAATCCCACGCGGAACAGTAGAGAAATAATGCCTAGCTCAGCTAAAAAACTAAAGATCTCCAACACCACCTCGGAGGCTAGAAAACCACGAACATCAAGAAGTTGTAAAATAAAACCAAGCAATAAATATCCCACTAAGGGAGGGATGCCCAACCGTTCGGCCCCTGCTTTAAAGAGGATAGCTAAAACAATTGTTGTCCCTACGAGTAAAACTAAATACAGGAGGATCGTTTCACTCATGATGACTTTCCTTTTTGATCCAATACCAGGCATTGAGGCAACCTAAAATCACCCCCACAACCAGCATGGTTAAGGTCCAAGAATAGCGGCTAGGGACATGATTATCTAGCCAAACCCCGATGGCAATCCCCAATAGCGTTGGAATTGCCACTGACCACCCCACTAACCCGAACAGTCCTAGACCAAACCAGACGCTCTTTTTCTGGTGTCGAGCCTTTAGTTTGCGGTTAACTTTATCCTTAACTTGATGTTGAAAACCATGCTTGTCCGCTTGGCCTAAGTCCTTCGGTAGTGGTGAATTCTCCATCCATAACTCCGTTTTTACAATCTACTGAAGTAACGTGCCAAGCTCGCTTCTAGCTGAGCAAGTGCAGATCGGGTGAGGCGCTCCTTCTCATCAATTTGACGGAAAATCTGATCAACTTGTTGTTTCAGACTGCCTAAATCAGTTCCCTGGACAGCATTGCGAGTGGAAATCCTAACCTCTGGACCACACTTCACTAAAATGCCTTCATCCACAGCCACAAAACATTCATTCCCCTGCTCAGTGATTAAGGAGACAATTCCAGGTACTAGGATTGCTAAGCAATCGATGTGATGGGGCAATAGACAAAATACACCTTGCTTAGACTCGGCTGTCACCTTCATCACTGGCTGTTCCATCAGGATTTCATGGGGCAAAAAAATCCTGATCTGTAGGTGTCCACTATTGGCCAATTTTCCTTGTCTCCCAGGCTTCACTCTCTTGACGTTTTAGCTCCGCCTCATCGACTGCACCAATCATGTAAAGTGCTTGTTCGGACAAATCAGAACATTCATCATGCAAAATGGCTTCACAACCTGTTAGGGTCTGATCAAGACTGACCATTTTTCCCGGAATGCCAGAAAATTGCTCCGTTGTGAAAAATGGCTGGGTCAGAAATCTCTCTAGCCGTCTTGCCCGATAAACAGTTTGGCGCTCGTTTTGGGCAAGTTCTTCCAAACCCAGCATGGCAATAATGTCTTTGAGGTCTTCATAATCAGCCAAGGTCTTACGCACCGCTTGTGCAACTTGATAATGGCGTTGACCGACAACACTAGGCGTCAACATTTTGGACCCTGACTGTAGCGGATCGACCGCTGGATACAATCCCTCACTCGTTCGCTTACGAGAGAGAACGATAGAAGCCGATAGATGAGAAAACGTATGGACGGCAGCGGGATCCGTCAGGTCATCAGCAGGAATATACACGGCCTGTACAGAGGTAATGGCCCCATGAGCCGTGCTGCATATTCGTTCTTCTAATTCTGCTAATTCCGTAGCTAGGGTGGGTTGGTAACCAACTCGTGAGGGTAACTGTCCCATCAGCCCAGACACTTCTGAACCCGCTTGGATAAAGCGGAAGACATTATCAATCATTAGAAGAACATCCCGATGGGCTTGGTCTCGAAAGTATTCGGCCATCGTCAAGGCTGCATGACCGATACGGAACCGAGACCCTGGAGGCTCATTCATTTGGCCGAACACCATCACTGTGTTGTCTAGCACTCCAGCAGCTTTCATCTCGCGGTAGAGTTCTTCCCCTTCTCGGGAACGTTCACCGATACCACAAAAAATACTGACACCGTCATAGTGGCTAACGATGTTATGAATCATTTCAGTAATCAGAACAGTTTTGCCCACACCAGCCCCACCAAACAACCCTGCTTTACTCCCTCTTTCAATCGGTGCCAGCAGATCAATAGCTTTAATCCCAGTGACCAAAATATCGGTCCCCGTGGTGCGTTGATGTAGAGGTACGGCCTGCGCATGGAGCGATCGCTTCATACCCTTTAAGGGACCCAGGCCATCAATTGGGTCTCCAAATACATTAAACACCCGGCCCAATAAATGATCTCCGACGGGCACCTGGAGTGGCTGTCCCGTATCGATCACTCGTGTCCCCCTTGCTAATCCCTGGGTAGGCGTGAGGGCAATTCCTCTAATGAGGTTAGCGCTTAAGTAAGTGAGTCCTTCAATTGCAATCTGAGCATGGGGACCCGCTCTCAATAAGTGGCGGAGGGGTGGCACTTCGTCGGAGAAGTGAACATCAACCACGCTACCCCTAATCGCGACAACCTTTCCCTGATAAGGAGAATAGGATGTTGCTACAGATATCGCTGGAGACTGAAGCATAGTCTACTACCTGCTATGTGTCCGATAGAAGAGAAGACACCATTGATTCGAGTTTTAGTGCTGAATCTTGAGGAAAATGTGAGGGCACCCGGAATGAATCAACGCTCCATGACATCGCATGACATCACCTCCTTACTTTCTGGTACTGGCCAGCATTTAAGGTTAGAGGGTAGCTTTCATCTGGGCTTCAACTTGGGCAATGGCCAACCGAGTTTTGAGTACCGTATCTGGGTTGAGGCTGATGGAATCAATCCCTTCCTCCACCAAGAACTGGGCAAACTCAGGATAGTCACTGGGGGCCTGACCACAGATACCAATTTTTCGACCTTTGGCCTTGGCAACGGTAATCACTTGCCGCACCAAATTCTTCACGGCCGTATTGCGCTCATCAAAGATATGGGCAACTAAGGCAGAGTCCCGATCTAGTCCTAGAGTGAGCTGGGTTAAGTCATTAGAGCCAATGGAGAAACCATCAAATACCTCTGCAAATTCCTCTGCCAGCACCACATTGCTAGGCACTTCGCACATCACATAAACCTGCAGACCATTCTCACCCCGTTTTAGACCATGTTGAGCCATTTCATCAAGAACCTGTTGGCCTTCTTCGGGGGTGCGACAGAAGGGAATCATGGGAATGAGATTCTGCAACCCCATATCATCGCGAACCCGTTTCAGGGCATGACATTCCAGAGCGTAGGCTTGGCGATAGTTGGGGTCGTAATAGCGAGAGGCCCCCCGCCAACCAATCATCGGGTTTTCTTCCGTCGGTTCAAACTGGCGACCCCCGATTAAATTGGCATATTCATTACTCTTAAAGTCGGACATGCGAACGATCACGGGATTAGGATAGAAAGCCGCCGCAATCATACCCACCCCTTGGGCCAGCCGATCGACAAAGAAATCAGGTTTGTAATCATAATCAGCGGTCAGTTGAGCAATCGCCAGCTTGGCCTCCATATCCGTTAACTCGTCATACTTCAGAAGTGCCAATGGATGAGTCTTAATTTGGTTGGCGATAATAAACTCCAATCGCGCTAGTCCTACCCCATCGCAGGGAATGGCCGCCAGCCCAAAGGCTTCATCAGGATTACCCACATTCATCAGAATTTGGGTTTGGGTGGGGGGTAGTTCATCTAAGGCGGTTTCTTCCACCACAAAGGGCAGCAGTCCGGGATAGACCTGCCCCGTTTCACCTTCGGCACAGGAAATGGTGATGTTCTGCCCCGTTTGCAAAACTTCGGTGGCGTTGCCACAACCGACAATGGCGGGAATACCCATCTCCCGCGCGATAATAGCTGCATGGCAGGTGCGTCCCCCTTGATTGGTGACAATGGCACTGGCCCTTTTCATAATCGGCTCCCAGTCGGGGTCTGTGCGGTTGGTTACCAAGACTTCACCAGCCTGGAATTCCTTAATCCCTTGGACCGAGGCAATCACCCGAGCTGCTCCCTGGCCAATGCGATCACCGACGGCTCGGCCCTGAATAAACGGTTTGGGTAAGGTATCCACTGTCATCCGATAGGAGGAGAGTCGATTTGCCACCTTCTGGGATTGAACGGTTTCTGGGCGGGCTTGGACAATAAATAGCTCCCCCGTTTGGCCGTCCTTGGCCCATTCGATATCCATGGGTGTGTCCACACCCCGAACCTGGGAATAGTGGTCTTCAATAATGCAAGCCCACTGGGCTAAGGTGAGGATTTCCTCATCACTGACGGAAAACTTAGCTCGGTCAGCCTCTGGAACGGCAATATTTTTGGTAAGTTTGCTGCCTCCCAGGTCGTAGATCATTTTGATCTCTTTACTGCCCAGATGTTTGTTCAAAATGGGACGAAAGCCGTCGCGCAAAGTCGGTTTAAAGACCAGAAATTCGTCAGGATTGACGGCACCTTGGACGACATTTTCCCCTAGACCATAGGCAGCGGTGACTAAGGCTGCATTCTTAAACCCAGTTTCCGTATCGATGGAAAACATTACTCCAGAAGAGGCCAGATCCGAGCGCACCATTTTTTGCACTCCCACGGATAGAGCCACCTCGAAATGGTCAAAGCCTTTGAGGGTACGATAGGAAATCGCCCGATCCGTGAAGATGGAGGCAAAGCATTTGTGGCAGGATTCCAAAACCTGCTTGACGCCATGGACATTTAGGTAGGTTTCCTGTTGTCCAGCAAAGCTCGCATCGGGCAGGTCTTCTGCCGTTGCACTGGAGCGCACGGCGACGTCGACGTTGTAGTGATAGGCTTGCAGTCGTTCTTGAACTTTGGAGTCTTGTCCCTCTGGAGCGGTACTGCCCACACCATATTGTTCACACAGTTGACAATAGGCGGTGGAAATCGCTAATTCTAGATCCTTGGGGAAAGGAGTGTGGAGAATCAGCGATCGTGCTTGTCGTCCTCGCTGACGTAGATTATCGACATCCTCAACATCTAGATCGGCAAAAATCTGTCGTAGTTGGACCTCAATCCCTGCCTGTTGAATAAAATACCGATAGGCATAGGCTGTGGTGGCAAAGCCATTGGGCACATTCACGCCCAGGGGAACCAAATGCTGGATCATTTCACCTAGGGAAGCATTTTTGCCGCCAACCAGGGGAATATCCGCAATGCCCACCTCATCAAAACCTAAGATCAATACTTGCTTACGGCTGGTTTCCGAGAAAAGGCGGGGTTCTGTGTGAATCATGAATTTAAGCTCCAGGAACCTCGAATTTGGCTTGAGATAAAAGTGTGAATTAAAGGCGCTCTATCACTTACATCAGAATCTTTAAGGCGCTAACTATAGTTAGCGCTTGAATTGTGAAGATTTCCTGAGCTTCCGTCTTTAAAGCAGATATGAATTTTTATGGGACTATTTTAGTAGCTTCAATCTTGCTCTTGGATGGCCAAGGTAAAGTAAACGTCGGTGCCAATACCTAACTTCGATTCAATCCAAATCTTTCCTTGATGACGTTCAACGACTTTTTTACAGGTTGCAAGACCGATTCCTGTACCAGGATAGTTCTGGGGCATGAGTTGTTGAAAAGCTTGAAAAATATGGTCAAATTGCGATGACTCGATGCCAATACCGTTGTCATGCACTCCAAAACACCATTCTTGATCCTGACGTTCTACCGAAATCTTCAATTGACTCAACTCGTCCGGACGGTGAAATTTGATGGCATTACTAATCAAGTTCTGAAATAGTTGGGCCAATTGCACTTTATCGGCAAGAACCGTCGGCAGGTGATCGGCAGTGATGGTGGCTCTTTGCTTCGAAATCTCAACCTCTAAATCTGCCAGTACCTGATTTAAGACCATATTGCAGTCTGTTGATTCCAAGGTCATTGCCTTGCTGCCTACTTGACTGTAGGTCAGTAAATCCTCAATCAGTTCGTCCATGTGGGATGCTACGTCGACAATCCGACTCACTAACTTCATCCCTTCTTCACCAAGAGTTTGTTGGCATTTGAATCCCAACAGTTTTGCAAAGCCCAAAACACCCTGCAATGGCTGCCTTAAATCATGGGAGACGATGGATGTGAACTGTTCTAATGCTTGGTTAGAGCGCAATAATTCTTCATTTTGAGCAATTAACTTTTTGCGGAGACGAGTAATGGTCAGTTGATTTGCCACCCGTACTAAAACTTCCTCAGTTTGGAAGGGTTTCGTAATATAATCAACCCCTCCGACAGTAAAAGCTTTGATCTTGTCGGACGTATCGTCTAGGGCACTGAGGAAGATCACGGGGATATCGTAGGTTTTTACGTCAGTCTTCAACTGTTGACAGACCTCATAACCATCCATTTCTGGCATTTTGATATCCAGCAATACAAGATCTGGCGGATCTGTCTGGGCGACTGACAGCGCCATCGTTCCATTCGTGACTGCCCGAACTTCATACCCCTGATTCGTTAATGTATTGGATAACAAGCGAAGATTTTCTGGGGTATCATCTACAATCAAAATATCGCCTTTATACTCATCTTCAAGTGGGTTACTCATAACAACGTTTACTCAGGTTTAAGTTTCAGAACGAACTAGGCTGGAGTCAGGGTTGGGTCAGAGTTAGAATTTTTTCGTAATTAAAATTACTGACCAAATCAGTGAGTCCTTCGGCGAGAATGCTATGTTCTTCTGGAATCTCTTGAATGAGGGTTTCAATTCGTGTGCTGCGCGCACTCATTGCCGCTTGATGTAGTTCAGCAAGCCATTCTGTCGGCATCACGGATAGTTGGGATGCGGTCACCTCCATTGCGGGTTGCGGTGAAAGGGGTTGAGGCTTTTCAAAGATATAGCGAACCCCCAGATACTCGGTCATCTTCTCGAAGATGGTGTCTTCAAGAAAAGGTTTTCGAACAAAATCATCACATCCGGTGGCGAGGATTTGGGCTCTCTCTTCGTCAAGGGCACTGGCGGTGAGCGCAATGATTACAGTTGCTTGCCCTTTAATATGGGCTTTAATATATTGCGTTGCCTCATAACCGTCCATCACTGGCATTCGCATGTCCATCCAGATCAGATGAGGTCGCCAACGGTCACATTCTTCTATGGCCACTTTGCCATTTTCGGCTTCTCGGACTTCAAATCCCAAGGGTTGCAAAAGATTGACCATCAGCTTGCGATTTTCCATCCGATCTTCAACAATCAAGATCCGATAAGCTGGCTGGTCTGGAGCAAGTCCGATAACGCGTTGAGCCATCGGCTGAGGTTTATGATCTACCTCATTGCCCAAAGTCACTTGCAGATAAAACTGAAATGTCGTTCCCTGCCCAACAACACTCTTAACGGTAAGGTCTCCTCCCATTAACTTTACAAAGCGGTGGCTAATGGGTAAGCCGAGTCCAGTCCCTTGCTGAGACTTTCGACCCGTTTCTGTTTGGGTGAAGGCGGCAAACAACTGTTTGATTTCACTGGGATCAATTCCAGGACCTGTGTCTTCGATTTCAAAAAATAAACATAATTGAGGAGCTTCGCTTGCCGCTTGAGCCTGAATCGGCCCAGCGTGAACCCTCAAATTAATGTGGCCTGATTCTGTGAATTTGATGGCGTTACCCAGCAAATTAATCAAGACTTGACGGAGTTTTCCTTCATCTGCGCGAATAAATTGGGGAGTATCAGGCGCGCGATCGCAAGTGAGCTGCAATCCCTTCGTTTTTGCTCGTAAATCGAGCATTTGTATCAACGTCTCTAGAAGATTATAGAGATCGAAGTTTGTTTTATGAAGGGTGACTCGACCGGCTTCGATTTTGGACATTTCGAGAATGTCATTAATCAATTCCAGTAAGTGCTCACCACTGCGGTTAATGATGTCGAGATGCTCTTTTTGAGCAGATGTGAGTGCAGGATCTCGATGCATCAATTGGGAAAACCCCAGAATCGCATTGAGAGGAGTCCGAAGTTCATGGCTCATGTTAGCCAAGAAACCGCTCTTAGCCTGATTGGCCACTTCAGCAGCTTCTTTGGCCTGCTGAAGCTCAGTTTCTGCTCTTTTGCGATCGCTACTATCCCGTAAAATTGCAGTGAAGACTTTTTCGTCTCCTAACTGTAACTGCGAAATCGAAGCTTCCGCCGGAAATTCTGTACCGTCCTTGCGTCGACCAAAAACCTCGCTGCGATCCCCCATCATTCTGGCGGTAGATCGAGAGGCACCAAATTTTTGAATATGCTTGTGATGAATAGATATTGCCCGTTTGGGTAACAGGAGATCCAGCGATTGACCTAGAACTTCATCAGCCTGATAACCAAAGACTTTCTCAGCGCCTTTATTAAACTGGTTGATCCGTTGGCTTGCATCCACGGAGATAATGGGGTCGTTGGCAATATCGAGAATCCCTAATAACATGGCTTCCGAACCGTCCCCTACAGCCTGGTTCAATGGCTCACTGAAGTGATTGTCTTGACGGACCCCAATTAATAAGGCTGCTGCAATCGTTCCCAAAAGGTTCAGGCTGAGTGCTCCCTGGAGGGTAATAGCATCGGAGATAACTAGGATTTTATAGAGGGTGTAGGCAGACAGGACGCCGGAACTGAATATGCCTCCCCAAAGTCCAAGCCAATGGGCAGACAGGACTGCGCCGAGCATCAGTAAAGGATATAGGGTGGATGGCTCTGCACCGAAGGGGGGTAACAACTCCAACCCAAAAGCAAGAAATAGTATAGCAACGCCACCTGACCAGAAGGGGAATAGGCGTTGACGTTGGATAGAGTTATCGAACGTGTCGGCTTGATGCTGACATGAGCCTGGGGAAGTCATAACTCTAATGCAGGATCAATAGAGAGAACATGAACCATCCACAGTGGCCTTAATCCAGTCATGGGACCTTTTGACGGTGAGTCCCCCATCTAACTTGCCTGACTTCGATAGACAAAAACCACTTGTGTTTAATCATAGGACCAATACTAAAAACGAATGGCTTCCGAGAGAGGAATATTCGATTGTTTTAATACTCTGTGTTAACTCGGCTCAATCACCTAGCAAATTCGAGGGAGTTGCTCCCCACTTAAGAAATTAACGATTCTCTCCACACCAATTCGGTTGGTTAGGGTCACCCGAGGGAATGCGGCTGTTGTGACTTGACCAATCACCCGTGCTGGATACCGATGTTTCATTTGAGGATTGGTATTGCTCTGCCCAGATAAGGGGAAGGATAGTGGGGCATTCAGTCTGGCAAGGGCTAAATCTACAGATTGTGGTGGCACGAAGGCGATGAAACGACCTTCATTTGCCACATACAAGGGATCAAAGCCTAGAATTTCACAGGCACCCTGGACGTCTTCTCGGATGGGAATACAGGTTTCATCCAGTGTGATGGCCAAAGACCGACCGGAGGTCATCGTAACCCAAGCCGCCAAAGCGATCTCATTTAAGGCACTCGCTAATCCCCCTCGGGTTAAATCCCGCATACAGTGCAGCTCAACACCATGGGCGATTAGATCCAACACCACATGATTCAGGGGAGCTGAATCGCTCTTGATTTCACTCTCAAATTCCAATCCTTCTCGTTCCGCCAAAACAGCCATACCATGACGGCCTAAGTCACCATTCAGGATGACAAGATCACCTGGCTGGATCGATTGAGGATGGATAGTCTGGAGGTGTTCAATTACCCCCACCCCTGCCGTATTAATGAACACACCGTCCCCTTTGCCTCGTTCCACTACTTTTGTATCGCCCGTGACGATCTGGACATCAGCTTGGTGGGCGGCCTGTTGCATGGATTGCACCACTTGCCAAAGGGTCGTCATGGGCAGTCCCTCTTCCAGAATAAAGCTGGTGCTGAGGTAAAGGGGACGAGCCCCTGCCATTGCCAGATCATTCACGGTGCCGTAGACCGCTAGCGAACCAATATCCCCTCCTGGGAAAAATAGGGGATGGACCACATAGGAGTCGGTCGTCAACGCAAGTCGCCCCGGTGGAAAATCGAGGGCCGCAGCATCATGGTGGTGACGATATTCCGATTGGAACAGACACCCAAACATCTGCTCAATCAGCTGATGCATCAGCTTCCCCCCTCCACCATGAGCTAACAAAACTTGGGGATATTGCTCAATGGGAATCGGGCAAGAGATCGAATCGATTGGCATGGGCGATTTCCAGTAGTTGTAACAAGAACAGGCTAGGCGGGCATCATCGCATCGCCTTGTCCCAGCCAAAAGAGGAGTGCTAGGGCCTTTTGGATTTGGGTCTTGAGCTTATCCTGGCCAAACACGTTGAGTCTCAACTCCTCTTCAATCAGTATTTGAGAGAGTTGGCAGATGGATGCCTGCCACATGAGAAGGGCCAAGGCATCCCGGAGTCCAGCAACCGAATGATCGGTGGGGGAAAGTTTCAAACCCCATCGAAGTAAAAATTGTACCGTAGGGCTTTTCTTACGCATACCAGCCGATAAAGCCGCAGCATCAGGAATGCTAACCGGGCTCAGAATTGGCGGTAATCCCAATGAAAAGGTCAGCGTCTCAGATGGGTGCTGGGGTATCGGTTGCGCCAGGGCACCCTGCCAAGGATCCGTGACTGGCTGAAATGGTTCTGGGTATTGATTGAGCTTAATATTTACCATCACACTGTTTCCTCCCTCATGTTTCCTACCGCAGACTTTTGGGATAAGTGCCTGACCGTAGGATAAACTGCTGTTGAAAGGCTTCAATCTCTTCTCGACTCGGTTGACCATGGGTAACGACGGCAATGCGATAACGCTGCATCACGGCTGCTGGTGTTTGCCCATCCATCAGACTTTTCAACGCAGCCATCATCGCTGGGGAAGGCATACAAGTATATCCAAACTCATCCATGACGGCCCGAAGGTTCATTGCTGTTTTGGGATCGAGCCGTTCTTTGAACTTGATCCGCATCAACCATCCACCGGACAAATAAATAACGGTTACAACGTCTAACGACAACCCTCTGCATTGCTGCAGATACTCGATCACCTGGATCGTCAGACTGGCATTATCAAAGAAGTAGAGATATTCCATGACTTCATTGATTCCTAGACAAGGCAGCGCTTCAGGGTTGAACATAACGCTGAAAAACTCTATTTCAAAGGTATAAAATTCCCTTGAAGAAGTCGTGAGGGAAACGCTAGCTTCTACTATGAATGCGTTGGTTCGCCTCGATCTGCTCCGTGGGATGAAGGATGACTTGTTCCCCAACTTTTAGTCCTTTCTTCACTGCAGCTTCAAGCTGACTACGTTGGCTGATCACCACTTGACGTCGCTGGGCCTTTCCCTGTTCCGCCACAAAGGTACACCATTTCTGATTCTCACATCTAAATAATGCACTTAGGGGCACCTTGAGAGTATCCTTATCCTCCCAGACAACAATACGAGCTTCGACCCGATAGCCATCCCCCAGGGATAGAGGAGGGGAAATAAAATCAGCAATAACGTTGACGCGTTGTTCCTCTACTCCCAAAGCAGACACTTCTGTAAAGGCTGAGGGCTCAACATAGCGCACTCGGGCTTGGAGGGGGTGGGGGCCACCCCAATGGTCAATTTGAATAGTAGCACCGGGTTTGACTTTAACGGCATCCGTGGAGAGGACATCAATTACCAGTTCCAATTGTTTGGCATCTCCCAACTCTAGGAGAGGTTCACCGGCTGAAATAAAGCGCGCACTTTCTTGCATCACGCGAAAGACATTGCCTCCAACGGGGGCTCGAACAACGGTTCGACGTGCTTCATCCGCAAGGTTAACCAAGGTGGATTCTGTACTGGAAATTTGGGCTCGATAGACATCTAATAAATAATCGGGATCTTGCTGTTCGGCCTTTAAGACAGAAAACGCTTTTTGAGCGGCAGCAACAGTTGAGATCGCACCTTGGACTTGTTTGTTAGCCACTTCCAATTCTTGCTGCCGTTGGGTTGCCGCTAACTCAGCATCCTCACGGACCTTTCGAGTTTGGGCCCCAGCTACTTCCAAGTCCTGGGCACGTTTGCGATCTCGAATGGCTTGAGCTAAGGTCGCTTTGGCATCCGCTAGCCGAGCCTCTGCTTGTTGTTGGGTAGCGATCGCAGCTCGAACCTGAGCTTGGGCTTGAGCTAAGGCTGCGGATTTAGGGCGTTGGGTCTCTACCCCTGCCAGTTGCGCCCGCAGTTCTCGCAAGTGCGCTTGGGTTTCTTCGACCTTGGTCGTCAGCGGAAGGGGATCTATCCGAGCCACGATGGCTCCGGGCTGAACTGGATCGCCTGGATCCAGGCCAATGCGAGCCAGACGTCCCGCCACAGGTGCTGCAATCGTAAAGCGATTTTGCACCCTCGTTTTGCCCTCAGCATCAACGGTGACTTGGAGCTGACCGCGTTGAACTTGGCCTAAATCCACTGCAATTGGCGTGGGTCGAAAGGCAAGGGCCACGAGGGTCGCAACGCCCAATCCCAACAGCCAATAGGGAAGGCGACGGGGGAGATGCTTCCAGGAAGGCAGGCGCGTTTTGGGATTTGGGGTTTGGGATTTAAGTTTGGTTGAAGGGGGAGAATGCCCATCATCTGACGGGTAAGGGGGGGAGGGCACCGTGGGCTTTTGTTGCGGCTTGCGCAACCACGGGATTAAGGGGCGATGTTGTTTGTGTTGCATCGGATCTTCCTCCTTATTCGCGGGTTTTGAGCACAGCAATTAAGTCCAGATGATTGAGCTGACGACGAATCAATCCGCCAGAACCCAGAGCTGCTAGAAAAATAATGACAAAGGCAAAGGCGTAGCTAGCGGGCGTGACAATTAAGGGGAACCGAAATAATTCCCAGTCATAGGCCCGAGTAATCAGAGCCGCTAAGCCAAATCCCAAGGCAAAGCCGAAGGGAATCGCCACAACGGTGACAATGGCTTGCTCACCGAGCAAGATGACGGCAATTTCTCCTTGGGTAAACCCAATGATACGTAAGGTTGCAAGTTCGCGGTCGCGCTCCGACAGTGCAATCCGGGCAACGTTATAGACCACCCCAAAGGCAATCACACTTGAAAAAATAACTAACACAGTCGTAAATATTGCAAA
The DNA here is from genome assembly GCF_018336915.1 of Acaryochloris marina S15. Taxonomy (GTDB): domain Bacteria; phylum Cyanobacteriota; class Cyanobacteriia; order Thermosynechococcales; family Thermosynechococcaceae; genus Acaryochloris; species Acaryochloris marina_A. Next base: position 227,401 of record NZ_CP064926.1, read on the forward strand.
ACTGCCACCAATGGTCTTTTCAAACTCAGTAATCACCCGTTCCCGCAAGGCTACGCTAGCCACAGCAGGGGTTTGTTTAAGTTGGGTATAGAGCTGCTCCGAGTGGTGGGCATCCACGGTTAGGTAAGCCCCTGATAGTGTTGGCCCTTCTCGCATTAACTGATTGAGGGCATAAATATCCATATAAGCCCCCAAACCAATCAATTCATCGACGAACCCCACTACTGGCACTGTCCGGGTGGGACGTTCTCCCTCTAATACTTCCACCGTCAGCGGGTCACCGAGCGTGACGCCTAGGATCTCAGCCAACTTTGTGGTTAAGACCACACCCTGGTCAGGGAGAGGGACAGGGTAGAAGTCTTGGTCTAATAGACGACGTAATTCCCCTTGAGGCTCCAATCCTGTCAACCCACTCAGGTGGGTTTGATGCTGAAATCGTAAGCGAGCAGGCACGGCTCGGAAGGGCTCAGCTTGCATGACTCCCGGTAAATGGGTTAATTCATAACGGGCCCGACCGGACAGCGGTTCATTAAATACGAGGGTGACATCTTCTCGCTGCACCTGCCGAAACTGGGCTTCGACCATGTAGGTGGTGGCATCCTCGAAATAGCGACCAATGACGAGGATGGCCACTGCAGCAGCAATTCCCAGAATGGAAAGACTCGCTTGTAGCGATCGTCGTTCTAGATTCCGCAGAATAATCTGCCCCACAGGCGGGATAAACTGTTGCATGCCTAACCGCTCTAGAATCGTCCGTCGAAAAGAGGCTGGAGGCTCGGGCCGCATGGCCTCTGCAGGTGGTAAAGAGACTGCCTGTTTCACTGCCGTGAAAGTCCCCAGTACAGCCGCCCCTCCACTCACGACAATGGCAGTAATCATGATCTGAAGGCTGGCGTGATACCGCAGCACCGGAAAGTGATAGAAGCGGGCATAGTTCTCAGTAATAACGGCCCCCAAACCCATGCCAACAATGGTCCCTAACCCAGCTCCAAGCAGCGTAATCACCAAGACGAGCTTTAAGTAATGCCAACCCACAGCAAGATTGTCGTAACCAAAGGCTTTCAAAACGGCAATTTGATCTCGCTGGGTACTCACTAGTCGAGCGAGCACAAGATTCAGCAAAAACGCTGCAATCCCCAGAAAGACGAAGGGCACCATCACCGCTGTGGCGGCCAAGCTCTCGATTTCGCTGTTGATAAACTGATGGGATATCTGATCAGCCCGTTCGTATGCCCCCAGTCCTCCATAGGGTTTCAATACCTGATCAAGCCGAAAAATGACACTGGCTGGATTAGCGTCTGGCATCAAAGACAGGGCGACATCATTAAACGCTCCATCCAGATCAAAGGCTGTTGCCAACGCTTCACGCCCCATCCAGATCACCCCAAAGCGCTGATTGTCTGGGAACAGCTCCACTCCCCTAATTTCATAAACATATTCTGGCGACAGGGCAATTCCGACAATCCGTAATTGCTGCCACCGTTCGTTGATCACGGCGCCCAGGGTATCCCCCAGCTCCAAATGATTTGCTTGCGCAAACACCTCACTGACTAAAACCTGATCTCGTCGTCCAGGCTCAATATATTGGCCTTGACGAATGAACAGATCGTTTAACATCGGGGTCCGCTGCTCAGGAATGGCAATCAACCGACCGGTTGCTGGTTCCGGCAGGGAGGGCACATCTAAATTCACATCCACGACCACCCGTGTCTGCACTTGTTGCACACCTGGTAGTTCAGCAATCCGCTCTATCAGGGAATCCGGTGCCCGCTTCAGCTGTGCAAACACATCCGCAAATTGATAGCGATCATAGTAGGTCTGCTGTGAAAGCTGCAGGGAATCGTAGGCACTCAGCATGGTCACCAAACAAGCAATCCCACAGGCGACGATCAAGGCGATCGCAATTACCTGTCCACGGAGATGACGGAGATCTCGAAGGAGTTTTTGGTCAAGGGCTACCACTCCAACTCTCCCGGTTTCAATTTGTGTTCATTCTCTCGAACAGCCACTATCTCGCCACTCCGCATGGTAATCACCCGATCGGCCATGGCGGCAATCCCAGCATTGTGGGTAATGACAGCTGTCGTTGTCCCTAACTCTCGATTGACTTGGGCGAGGGCTTCCAGGACAAGCTTACCGGTTTGGTAATCTAAGGCTCCCGTGGGTTCATCGCAGAGAAGCACTTGGGGGCGTTTGGCAATCGCTCGTGCGATCGCAACCCGCTGCTGTTCTCCACCGGATAGTTGAGCCGGAAAGTGATTGATCCGATCACCGAGATGAACCCGTTCTAGCGCTTCGCGGGGATGCATGGGCTGGGGAGCTATCTCGGTAACGAGAGCGACATTCTCCCGAGCAGTAAGACTAGGAATCAGGTTATAGAACTGAAAAACAAAACCCACACTCTGGCGACGAAAGCGAGTGAGAGTGCGATCACTAGCGGCGGTTAGATCTTGCCCCTGAAATATCACCTGTCCACTGGAAGGAACATCTAATCCCCCGAGAATATTGAGCAGAGTGGATTTTCCGCTGCCAGAAGGACCGAGTAAAACGATAAATTCACCGGTAAAAAGCTCCAAATCCACCGATCTGAGAGCCTCAACCGTCACCTCTCCCATCACATAGGTTTTGGTCACACCCCTCACCTGAAAAAGACTCGGACTGGCGAGAGTTATCCTGGAATTGCCTTTGTTGTTAGAGATTTGTGAAGGCTGAGACATGGGCTAAAACCATCGTCACGACAAGACTTATTTCCGTAATCTCCCCGGTTCGGCACGTAAAAACTCTTTGGCACATTAGTTTGAACTTAGTTTCCAAGCTTGAGAAACTTGTGAAGTAGCAAGGACGCTCACAACTTTCTCAATGAATACCCAGTTCAATCACTGTGCCCACAATTTGATGTCCCAAAATAAGTGGTAGTTTTGGGTCTGGCAGCTCGCCATCAACAATATGTAAATCGGTTCGACAAACCTCACAAACATGAACCTGCAATAGAAGTTGGTGAGAATTGGGGTTGGGAATGGGGCGTTCTATACACTGGAGAAGTTGACCAGGGGCATCTAGTTGCATCAATGTCACTGACTTAAGAAAGTAGAAAAGGGCTGTAAGTCTTGATAGATATAGAATCAAGACTTGCAATCCATCAATAATCTGCCTTCTACTATGTCTGAGTCAGCCGAAATTCTCAAGCACCAGTTTTCCCAAAGCCTGGGATTGCCCTGGACGGATATTCTTCCTGCTTCAATGCTGACCGACATCCTAGCAGAGGAATCAATCTCTTATCGCAACCGTGTGTATACGCCCATCGTTACGTTGTGGGCCATGCTCTACCAAGCATTATCTGCAGACAAAAGCTTGCGCAACACGGTCAAATGCATCACCACCTGGCTCACTGCCGCAGGAATCCAACCCCCATCATCAGATACAGGAGCCTACAGTAAAGCCCGAGGAAGATTACCTGAGTCCCTGCTGCAACGGTTAATTCCCGAAACCGCTAACCACCTAGAGCAAAGCATTCCCCAAGAACACCACTGGTGTGATCGAACAGTGAAAGTCTATGACGGCACGACAGTGCTGATGGCTGATAGTGCGGCGAACCAAGGGGAGTATCCTCAACATGGCAATCAGGCTCCTAGCTGTGGATTCCCCATTGCCCGTTTAGTGGTGTTTTTTTGCTTAATCACAGGGGCAGTGGTCTCAGCCTGCATTGCCCCCTGGAGCATGAGTGAAATCGTCATCAGTCAGCTGCTTTATGAGGATCTGGAGGTTGATGATGTGGCCATAGCAGATCAAGCCTATGGCAGCTATGTTGATCTAGCCCTGATTCAACAACAAGGAGCCGATGGGGTTTTACGTAAACATCATGCCCGTCATACAGACTTCCGTAAAGGACGTAAGAACGGGATAGGAGACCACCAAGTTCAATGGCAAAAGCCCACACGGTGTCCCGCCCACATGAGTGCAACGGAGTTTGCAGAGATTCCCAAAACATTGACAGTCAGGGAGGTATCGCTACGTCTATCGCGTCGAGGCTTTCGAGACCAGTTCATTATCGTCGTCACGACTTTACTGGATGCTCAGCGCTATAGTGCTAAACAATTGACTCGCTTGTACGGATGGCGATGGCAGGCGGCTGAAGTCAATTTGAGACACCTCAAAACCACCTTAAAGATGGAAATGCTCACGGCAAAGACACCTGAAATGGTGCGCAAGGATATTTGGTCTCATTTGCTAGGCTACAACTTATTGAGAAGTCTCATGGAACAGGCTGCCCCATGGGCAGAATATGACCGCTCTCGACTCTCTTTACAAGGGGCTCGACAACACTTTAATCAGATGCTGGTTTTGTTAGCAACGGCGACACAAGCGATACGTCAACGGTTGTATGCTCATCTGCTTGAAAATATTGCTACTGACCTTCTGCCGGTTCGACCCCATCGGCTCGAACCCAGGGTCGTTAAACGAAGACCTAAGCCCTTCCCCAGAATGCGACAACCGCGCTCTGTCCTCAAAGCCAATCTGGCTGCTTGATTAAGCTTATCTCAGTGCCATTGATCTAGTTGCATTGCTCGCATTGCTGATTCCTCCAAGGCTAGATGTAGATCGCTCAATACTTTTGGGGCAGGGGATCTCCTCACAAATTCATCAAGTTTATTTCTTAAAGTCAAAGTAGAAGGAGATGACTCCCCAACCATTTCAAACATAACGGTGCTTTATAAAACTTCTGTGGGGAGCATCCCAAACCAGTTGTGACAGCGAGGAGGCGTAATGATGTCTATTGTCCTTCGTGATCCGTTCCGTAGTTTTGAACGCATGTATCCATTAGGTTGGGAACCTTTTCAAGAACTGGAAAGCTGGCAACGAGAGATGGATCGGATGTTTGGACGGTTAATGCCAATTTCTAAAGGGGATGGAGAAAAGAGTCTTACCTTTATGCCATCTGCGGAAATGGACGAAACCGATCAAGAAATCCATCTCAAATTTGAACTTCCTGGTCTTGATGCTAAGGATCTTGACATTGAAGTCACCAAAGATGCCGTTTTCATCCGAGGAGAACGCAAGACTGAAATTGAAGCAGAGTCAGAAGGGACCGTTCGATCTGAATTCCACTATGGAAAATTTGAACGCGTTATCCCCATGCCCAGCCCCATTAAGACCGATAACGTTCAAGCAGAATTCAACAATGGGGTCTTGAGTCTCACCTTAGCGAAGTCTGAGGAGGATATGAAAAAGTCCGTTAAAGTAGCAATTAGCTAGATTCTTAATTACTGTTTCGTGAGGCTGTGATCGCACCTTGAATATGAAGATGCGATCACAGTGCTAATTGCTGGATTAATTTACAGATCACTGTCTTGTGACCCATGCTCTAGCCCCGAGAAAAAAACCGTGAGGTATTGCGAACCAGTCATGAGAAGTACTTGGCTATGTCCGACTCTGATGTTCCTGATACCAATTTGTGTTTTGGGATGTAATTTAGATAGGATCTAATCCTATGTTCATTCCATAAGTATATGAGTCGAGTTAGTACAGTTAAACCGCATCTAACAGTGGATGAGGTGAAAGACAAAATTGCTACGGCTCCGACTGCCCGCTGTCAGCAAAAATGGATGATTATTTATAACGCCCTGGTAGATCCTCGCCCAGCTATCGAAATAGCCACGCATACTGCTACTAGTCTTCGAACGGTCCATCAGGTGATTTCCGCTTACAATCGCCTAGGAGCAGCAGCAATTGCTCCTAGGGCTAAACGGAAGAAGAATCCCGGTGCTTATCTGAGTATCGAAGAAGAGATTGAATTTTTAGAATCGTTTATTGAACGTGCTCAACAAGGTCATTTAACAACGGTTCAAGAGATCCAAACGGCCTTTGAGACTAAAGTGGAGACGTCAGTGGCACCCAGTACTATCTATCGTTTGCTAGACCGACACGGATGGCGCAAACTCATGCCTCGTCCGTCCCATCCCAATGGAAACAAAGCGGCACGAGAGGCTTTTAAAAAACTTTCGGGGGCTGGTCCAAACCGCTGTAGCAGATCGCTCAGCTGAAGACCAACGTCCCATTGTGATCATGGCAGCAGACGAAGGGCGCTTTGGTCGTCTAGGGCAAGTAAGAAGAGCTTGGTGTGCTCCTGGAATTCGACCCGAAAGTGGGCAGCAGCTTGTCCGTGAATATCTCTATGGCTATGTTGCTGTTGCTCCTGCGTTAGGAAAGATGAGTGCTTTAGTCTTACCCTTTTCCAATACTCAGATGATGAACTTATTCCTAGCACAAGTGGCGGATGAATTTTCAGACTATTTTGTGGTGATGCAGGTCGATGGAGCGTCTTACCACACCGGAAAGAAGCTCGTCATTCCAGACAATATACGCTTGATTGTTCAGCCTCCTCGAAGTCCACAACTCAATGCTGTAGAGCATATCTGGGAGGAGGTGAAAGAAAAGCACTTCTACAATCAGGTTTTTGATTCTTTAGATGAGGTATCCGATACCTTGTGCAAGGGACTCAAAGAACTCATGGATTTACCCGATAGGCTGACTTCTATGACCAATTTTCCTCATATGAGAATTACGATTTAAAACGCAAATTGGTATGACACCTTTTTCGACATAGTTCATACCTTGTTCTAAGGTGCTCCATAAGCTATTCGCTAAAATGGCACTATCTTACAGGTCTCTTGCTAAGCGCAAACTTGGCCTTTTCCTGCAGCCTTAAGTGGATGGTGTTATTGACGCATAAAGGCAGGAATTTTCACATGAATACTAAATCAGGTTATTTGTTCGGAGCAAAGCAGCACAGGCTCTACTATAGATCTACAGATAAAGATCCGTGATTAGCTAGGCAGCTTGTGTACCCAAGGTTTTGCAATATTTGCCCATTAAGACAGTAATTTCATTGGGAGTCTGACTAAAGTACAGTAGCCCCTCATCGACCTGCTGAACTAAGTCATCAAATTGCTTGAAGAACCGTAGGTGTGTGCTGCGTTTTTTGAGTTTCTTCCACAAGAATTCAATTGGGTTGAAGTCAGGAGAATATGTGGGTAATTGGAAAGGAGTAAGGCGAGCGGATTGCTGGTCAAAGAACTGCTTAGTTGCTTTACTGGTGTGATATCTAGCCCCGTCCTGAATGAGAATAATATGCTTGTGAGTCTGCTGGAGTACTTGAGTTAGAAAAGCAGTATACCCTTCAGAATTGAAGCGTCCCGTCTGACCTTGATAGAAGAACTGACCAGAATGATAATCAATTAATCCAAACACCTTGTAAGCCTTCCGTTTACCACTGGTGGGCAATGTTGGCTGGTCTCCACGAAGACTCCAGGTGTAGCTTAACGACCCCCACTGCGCAAAACTGGCCTCATCCCCAAATAAAATTAGGGCATCTTTGGCTGCTGATAAACGCAAAATCTCAGGCCATTTGTGTGTCATCCATTCTTGTCGCTTGGCTTCATTGAGATGAGCTGCAACAAACCGTGCTCTTTGAAATGAAAAGCCTAAGTTCCTCAGTAGAGTACTCACATAATGGGGATGATAGGAAACATTGAAGCGTTTCGCAATCAGGTCTTGAACCATTAATGCACTCCAACAACCACACTCGTATCCAGCTTTGAGCGGACCTGCTTTAATCCATGACTTGAGCTGTTGTCGTTGCCGTGGAGTGAGTTTGCTGCGACGTCCTTGAGACGCTTTGTATCTAAAGCTAGCGATACCTCGTTTTAGAAATGCATGCAGATAATCCCTGATCGTTTGTTCGCCTAGTGCCAATGTTTCAGCTACCTGTGCCACTGAACCACCTTGACCAAGCTGCAATAAAGCACTAATACGTTTGACCAGACGTAAATTCTGACTCCCGTATGCCTGGCGCAGTTTAGCTTCAATCTTTTGCGTGTTGATTGGGTAAAGCGCAGTTTGAATTGTGCGAGCATACTGGATGACCTCTGATAATCTTGAAATCCTTGCCAGAGCTAAGAGTATCAGGAGCTAGTTACTATATTTAATGAAGATGTAGTGTCGCTAAAACCACGGATGCTTTTCTGAAGATCTATATCGAGCTTGGTTTCACGAACATCCTCCTCAAGCTGCGGTGGCAATCATCCACGGCCTCGGTAGCCATGGCAGTACTTTTATAAATGCGGTCAATACCTTTGTTCCTCAGGATTATGCGGTCTATGTCTTAGATCTACGGGGGCATGGTCGCTCTTCTGGAGAGCGAGGCTATATCAACCACTGGTCAGAGTTTAGAGCCGATTTTCACATGTTTCTGCAGTTAGTTGAGTACCAACAGCCTAACGTTCCTCTCTTTGCCTGGGGACATAGTCTAGGCGGTGTAATTGTTCTGGATTACGTCCTACATTATTCCCATCAGCTGTTGGGCATCATTGTATCCGGTCTACCCATGGGAGCTGTTGGTGTTTTACCCTGGAAGTTAGCAATCGCTAGTCTTCTATCACAGCTATGGCCTCGATTTTCTCTCAATACGGGCATCGATCTAGCCAGTAATTCTAGCGATCCAGCCATCCTTCTAGACTATTCTCAGGATCCCCTGCAGCACACTCAAGGAACAGCTCGGTTAGCCACTGAGTTTCTCCGCACTCAAGCCGAATTACAAGCCCAGGCAACAAATATCCGTCTACCGCTGTTGATGCTCCATGGCAGCAACGATCAGACCGCTTCTCTCACCGAGAGCATAGCCTTTTTTCAAAAGGTCGGTAGCAAGACTAAACAACATCTAGAATATCCAGGAGCCTTTCACGACTTACACGCTGATCTGGATGCCCAAACAGTACTCGCTGATATAAGCCAATGGCTTCGTCAGCAGCTCACAACCTTTCAGAAGACCAAGGAACGACAGCTTAGTATAGTCAGCCTTTTGTGGTCTCTTCCAAAGAGCGAATGAATTCACGAATGATATCGGTCTTGGTCCGATGTGTTTTTTTCGCATAGCGGTCCAATATTTTTAGTTCATACTCTGGAACTCTTATGCAAAGCTGATTCTGGGCCATATGTATAGATATATGCTATACTGCGATTGTACCTTAAAAATTGTCATTCAACGCTACTGAGCATCTTTTAAGGTTCCAATTCAATGACCACGCTGTATTGATGCTATTCAAAATTATTCAAGCAGTGCTTCGGCATCGCTAATGCTCCTTATTGTTGTAGAAATAAGAAATTAGATCGCGTAGCTTTGCCAGAAGCCATCTCACATCAATGAAAGCGCGGAATGGTTGAGGAGACCTAGCACCGTTTGTGGAAGAGAGTCGCAAGTAGTGGCTCAAGCGGATCATGTTTACACCCAACGAGATTTACTGCCCACCCCCGCAGCCCGAGCATGAGGTCTTAGGGCGAACCCTACCATCACTGCTCGATGAAGCCTGCAAGAGCCATCCGAACGCCCAGGCATTTAATCATTGGACGAGAGAAGGCTGGGAACCCGTCTCATCACGGGCGTTCTGTACAACCACAGAGGAAATCGCTTTGGGCCTAAAAGAACTTGGGCTAGAGACGGGCGATCGCATTGCCTTACTGATGCACAGTGATGTCAACTTCTGCCTAGCCGATATGGGCAGCTTGCTGGCACGCCTGATCAACGTCCCTGTTTATATGGGTGAAACACCCGAAAACATGGTGTTTATTTTGCAGCACAGTGGTGCAACAGCCCTGATGTTGTCTGATCTGCAGGTGTTGAAGCAAGTTGCCCCTTGCCTACATGAAGTATCTACTCTGAAATTTGTTTTTATTGCTAATGGCCTTAACTCTTCGACTACTGAGGATGCTTTAACAAAACTTCGCGTCGATATTCCAGAGAGTATCCAGCTAATTTCTTTGTCTACCGTGCGGGCGTGGGGGATAGAGCAATGGTCAGATCAATCCCGGAAGAATTTAAGGGCCGAGATTTCACCTGAAGATGTGGCCACGATTGTCTATGTTGCTGGTGCGACGGGACGTTGTCAGGCATTTAGAAGCCAGGTATTGCCTATCTTTCAGGCAGTGACGGCCCTTAGACAGCGACTACAGCACGGTGCCCCCTACCTGTGTGAACTTCCAAAAGGGGTCATGCTTACCCATGAAAATCTGGCAGGGAATGCGCTGGCAGCGTTTAGCATTATGCCGGGTCTTCGAACCGGTCCCCAGGAAACGGTCCTTTCTTTTCTGCCGCTCACCCACGTTTTTGCTCGAGTAATGCTGTACGGGCATCTGAGTTATGGTCATACGATTTATTTCACGACGCCCCAGCGGATCGTTAAACATTTACGGGAAATCCAGCCTACCATTTTATCCACAGTGCCGCGTCTTTTAGAAAAGGTCTATCAAAAGATTCAGGAGCGAGGCCAACCATTGCCCCGTTTCAAACAGATAATCCTCAAGTGGGCGATCGATCTAGCTCAGCGATACCAGCTGGGACGTCAGTCTCACGGGCTCTATACCTTGCAGCTAAAACTAGCCGATCAGTTCGTGTATCGCCAATGGCGTCAAGGATTTGGGGGCGTCTCAGGTTCCTCCTTTGTGGCGGTGCTGCCCTCAAACCAGAGTTAGCCACGGTCTTCTCTGCTGCCGGAATTCCAGTCCTTCAAGGGTATGGTCTCACTCAAACGAGTGCTGTGCTGTGCGTGAATCGAGGGGAACTGAATCGAGCTGGAACAGTAGGGGTGCCTATCCCTGGTGTTGAAATTGAGATCGCACCCGATGACGAAATCTTGGCCAAAGCCCCTACGTGATGAAAGGCTATTACAATAATCCAGTTGCAACCCAAGAAGCCATTGACGCGAAGGGCTGGTTCCATACTGGCGACTATGGAGAGATAACTGATGATGGATTCTTGACCATTACCGGCCAGAAAAAAGTCTCTTTAAACTATCAACCGGTAAGTATGTAGCCCCTGAGCGCATTGAGCATCATCTTGTTCAATCCCCGTTAGTGGATTGGGCTTTGGCTGTGGGTAATCAGCGCCCTTACTGTGGTCTGCTCATTTTTCCCAATCGACGGAGACTGCAAAGATTGGCCAAGAAGCTGGGGTTACATCTTCCCCTTAACGAGATCGTAGACCATCCGCAGATTGTTGCTGAATATCAGTTACTGATCGATGCGGCTAATCAGAAACTCCCGGCGTGGTCAAGGATAAAACGCATTCGCCTAATACTTGAAACACTCACCGTTACCCATGGATTACTGACACCCTCCCGACGACTCGATCGGGAATCAACCTGCACAGCCTTCGCTGAAGAGATTGAGGATCTGTATAGCACGGTTGTGCCTTCTAGGATCCAGTCAGTTACTTCCCCTATCCTACCAGCATCTGCATCGCTGACGTTGGAAGCTTCTTAGGGCTTCATTCCTGCTGAATTTATTGAGGTTTGTTGTTATGTTGAAACCATTTCGGACCGCTGCTATTCTCGGTGCAGGTGTGATGGGCACTCAAATTGCGGCCCACCTCGCTAATGCAGGCTTGGTGGTTTATCTCTTAGATCTGCCTGCACCTGGAGTCCATAAAAACGCGATTGTTGAAGCTGCTTTCCAGAGAGGGCTCCAGCAAAAGCCTCCGATTTTCTTTACTGAAAAAACAGCCCGCCGCATTATTCTGGGTAATTTTGACGATGACTGGCATCGCTTAACCCATGTGGATTGGGTGATTGAGGCTGTAGTCGAGAAGCTAGAGGTTAAGCAACAGCTGATGGCTCGTTTAGAGGGTCACATTCGCGATGATGCAGTGGTGTCAACGAATACGAGTGGGTTGTCTATTCAAGCGATCACTGCAGATTGCTCTGATGCTTTCCGGCAGCGATTTCTGGGAACACACTTCTTCAATCCCCGCGCTACCTGAAGCTGTTGGAACTGATTCCTACTGCTGAAACGGATCCACAAATTGTGGATCAACTAAAGTGGTTTGGACATCTCTATCTAGGTAAAGGGGTGGTAGTCGCGAAGGACACCCCCAACTTTATCGGCAATCGAATTGGCGTTTTTATCAGTATGCTCGGTATCCAAGCCTTTACAGAACAGGGATACACCATTGAAGAGATTGATACTCTCACGGGGACGTTGACGGGGCGTCCCAAATCTGCAACTTTCCGCACGGCAGATATTGTGGGTCTCGATACGTTACTGTATGTGGCTGAAAATCTATATCCTGCCATCCCTGACGATGAAAGTCGTGATGTTTTTCAGGTGCCAAGGATTCTGAGACGCTTAGTAGAGGCAGGACAACTAGGGGCCAAAATGGGTCGGGGCTTTTATCAAAAGTGGGTAAAAATATTCTCTCCGTCAACCCGCAGACACTAGCATACGAAAAGGCTCAGTCCATGCATCTAGGGAACTGGAAAGCCATTGCTAAAATTAAATCTCTTCCTGAACGTTTGCGAAAACTCTATCAAGATGACGGTCGAGCGGGAACATTGTTTCGGCAAACGATACTGAGAATCTTAAGTTACAGTGCCCATCGGATTCCTGAAATTGCCGATAGCCCCCTCAACATTGATCAAGCCATGCGTTGGGGATTTGGCTGGCAGCTCGGCCCTTTTGAAATTTGGCAGGAACTTGGCTTTGCTAGAGTCCTGAAAGATATGCAAGAGTCTGGGATGACGGTGCCCAGCTGGATTGAGTCCATGCAGCTTGCAGGCATTGACCGCTTCTATCAAAGGGCTAGCGAACATAGAGCAGCGTTTGTCTACCAACCCTACATGGCTACCATCCAACAGAAACACCACGGGATGAACTGACTGTTGCTCAGATTAAGACTGATCCGAGGCACACGCTGTGGTCAAGTGCTGAAGCCGCGCTGATTGATATGGGGATCGCGTTGCCCTATTTGAGTTTCGTTCGAAGGGGAATACCCTTGGACAGGTTGTGGTGGATGGTTTCTCAGAAGCATTGGACATCGTCGAAGTTGGGGACTATCGCGGTCTAGTCATTGGAAATGATGGGGAGCATTTTTCTGCCGGGGCTAACCTGGCAGACATGATCAAGTTCTCACACCAAGACAAGGTCAATGTCTTCACAGATTGTGAGCATGGTGCAATTGCCCATCTCCTCGATCAGTTTCAGGCTCTGATGCTGCGAATTCACTACTTCCCCAAGCCAATTGTGGCAGCTATTCGGGGGCGAATCTTAGGGGGTGGCTGCGAATTGGTGATGGCCTCTCCCCACGTGGTGGCAGCGGCTGAAACCTACATTGGTTTGGTGGAACTGAGTGTGGGGCTCATTCCTGGTGCAGGCGGCATTATGACCATGGCTAACTGGGCTGCTGAGCATGCTGCCAGTGATTCCCCCAGCGATATTCAGCCGTTTTTAAAACAGGCTTTTGAGCATATAGGGATGGCGAAGGTAGCTGGCAGCGCCTATGAAGCTCAAGAGTGGGGATATTTACCGCCTACTGCCCAGATTGTCATGAATAGCAATCGTCGTCTCTTCGTAGCCAAGGAAGAAGTGCTTCGCCTAGCTGGTGAGGGCTATGTTCCGCCACCCAAACGCAATGCGATCAAGGTGTTGGGCCAACCGGCCCGTGCCATGTTTGAAGCAGCGGCCTATCTGATGGAACAGGGAGGCTATATCTCTGAATATGATCGCTTTCTTGCAAACCGATTGGCCTTTGTCATCACAGGGGGGGATCTGTCAGCACCAACGTTAGTCTCCGATGATTACCTACTGGGACTAGAACGCGACATGTTTTTACCCCTGTTTACAAAGCAAAAAACTCAGGAACGGATTATGCATACGTTGAGAACTAAAAAGCCTCTACGAAATTAGTAGGCTCCACCTTAACCCTCACAAAAGACGAGGTCAATGACATGAATAACGCATATATCGTCAGTAGCGTTCGCACTGCTGTTGGAAAATCCCCCCGAGGTACTTTGCGGAATAGTCGACCCGATGATTTGGGTGCCGCTGCTGTTAAGGGCGCACTCGATAATGTTCCCAAACTTGAGTTCGATCAAGTCGAGGATCTGATATTCGGTTGTTCCTTCCCTGAAGCCGAGCAGGGGTTCAACTTGGGGCGCGTGATTGCCCTGCGGGCGGGTCTTCCTCACTCCACTGCTGGTTGTACAGTGAACCGTTTTTGTTCATCGGGTTTACAAACCATTGCCATGGCAACCCAAGCAATCATGACAGGTCAGGCAGAGGTGATCGTGGCTGGGGGGGCCGAATCTATGAGTCTGATTCCGATGGGGGGACATTACCTAACGCCTAATCCAGTCTTACTGTCTGAAGTTCCTGAAGCTTATCTTTCGATGGGACTAACAGCAGAAAATGTGGCAGAAGAATTCCAAATTTCTAGGCATGATCAGGATGTTTTTGCGTTGCAATCGCATCTCAAAGCCCTGGCTGCCCTTGAGAAGGGACGGTTTAAAGACGAGGTTATTCCCTTTATGGTCAAGGAAACCACTTTAGTAGAGGGACAATCTCAAACCACTCAAACCAGGTTCGACGTAGATGAAGGCCCTCGTGCTGACACCAGCCTTGAAGCCTTAGCTCAGCTCAAACCTGTCTTTAAGGTCGAGGGTACCGTTACGGCAGGCACGTCTTCCCAAATGTCGGATGGGGCAGCAGCAACGGTTGTGATGAGTGAGCGTAAGCTCAGAGAGCTTGCCCTTGCACCACTAGGCCGAATGCTGGGCTACTCCGTGGTGGGGGTACCACCGGAACTGATGGGTATGGGTCCAGTGGAAGCAGTGCCCAAGGTGCTGAAGCAGGTGGGATTATCTCTCAGCGATATCGGTTTGATTGAGTTGAATGAAGCCTTTGCGGCCCAGGCTTTAGCAGTTATGCGAAAGCTGGGTTTGGATGAAGGCATTGTCAATGTGAATGGTGGTGCGATCGCCCTTGGTCACCCATTGGGCTGCACAGGAGCAAAATTGACTGCCACCCTACTGCACGAGATGAAGCGTCGGGGCATTCGCTATGGACTGGTGACCATGTGTGTCGGGGGTGGCATGGGTGCTGCAGGTGTCTTTGAAAACTTGATGCTTTAACGTCTCTCCCTTTTTTGTACCTCACATAGGAGAACAGCCCATGACACTCCTCATCTCCCCCATAACAACTCTGGTTCTGCTGTTTGTCTTCATTCTCCTGGGATACCTTGGTGTTCCCCTATGGATTTGGACTCTTTACGTTGCAGTAGGCATTGGCACACTCCAACCGTCTATTTGGATTTGGAGCCCCCTGATCGGTCTGGCAGTGGTGATCAACTGGCCCCTTTTACGCCGCTTGTTGCTCACTTCTGCTGTCGTCAAACTCCTTCAATCACTGCAGCTGTTTCCAAAAATTTCTTCAACAGAGCAGGCTGCGATCGAAGCGGGAAATGTCTGGGTCGATGGTGAATTTTTCACTGGAAAACCCAATTTTGAACGCATCCTCAGCGAACCCTATCCCCAACTTAACCCGGAGATTCAAGCTTTTTTGGATGGCCCCGTTGAACAAGTCTGCCGGATGGCCAGTGACTGGGAAATCTATCAACGCCAGGATCTCCCGCCCGATGTCTGGACTTATCTCAAACAAGAGCGGTTCTTTGGCATGATGATTCCCGAAGAATACGGAGGGCTAGGCTTCTCAAATCTGGCCTATAGCGCCGTAATGGCCAAACTGGCCTCCCGCTCCTTTACCCATGTGGCAACGGTTGGCGTCACTAACTCCTTGGGGCCTGCTAAGCTTCTACTTCGCTATGGCACCAAGGAACAGAAAAATCAATATTTACCTCGCTTAGCGAGTGGTGAAGATATCCCCTGCTTTGCCCTCACGGAACCCAAAGCCGGATCAGATGCGGCCAGCATTACGTCTAGTGGTGTGGTGTTTAAGGGAGATGATGGTCAGCTCTACCTCAAACTCAATTGGAACAAACGCTATATTACCCTGGGTGCCATCGCAACCCTCCTGGGCCTGGCCTTCCAACTTCACGACCCTGACAATCTTCTGGGTAAAGGGGAACACCCTGGCATTACCTGTGCTCTGATACCGACCGAAACACCCGGCGTCATTCATAACCGTCGCCACGATCCCATGGGCGTTCCCTTCTATAACTCACCGTTAGAAGGCCACGACGTCATGGTTCCGATTGGACAGATCATGGGTGGCATTGAACAAGCAGGTCAGGGTTGGAAAATGATCATGCAAACTCTGGCAGCGGGGCGTGGGATTAGCTTCCCGGCCACCTGTACGGGGGTGACTAAACTGGTGGCTCGCGTAGCGGGTGCCCATGCTGTAGTCCGCAAACAGTTTGGTTTATCCATTAGCCGTTTTGAAGGGGTTGAAGAACCCCTAGCCCGGATTGGGGGATTCACTTATATGATTGATGCGGTCCGCCTCTATACCTGTGGCGCAGTCGATCAAGGCGAACAGCCTGCGGTGATATCCGCAATTGCAAAATCCCAAACCACCGAACTGGCCCGTCGCGTCGTCCTAGATGGTATGGATATTCTGGGGGGAGCCGGGATTTGTCGCGGGCCTCGGAACCTACTAGCCAATATCTACACGGCCATACCGATTGCCATTACCGTGGAAGGGGCCAATATTCTGACGCGATCATTAATGATATTTGGCCAGGGTACGATTCGCAGTCATCCTTATATTTACGATGAGATTTTAGCCATAGAGCAGTCGGATGTAGCTGCCTTTGATCAGGCTTTCTGGTCTCATCTTGGCCTTATCGTCCGTAACGGTGTACGGGCTGGCCTGTTATGCCTGACGCGGGGGCGGCTCACTCGTTCTCCCGTACAAGGCGAAACGGCTATTTACTACCACAAGTTAGCCTGGGCCGCAGCGACCTTTGCTAACCTCAGTGATTTAGCCATGCTGTCATTGGGGGGGGCTTTAAAGCGTCGAGAAAATCTAACTGGGCGCTTTGCAGACATGCTTGCCTGGATGTATCTGGGGTCAGCAACACTCCGACGCTTTGAAGCTGAAGGACAACAGGTGAAAGATTTACCCTTAGTGCATTGGTCGATGCAGTATGCCTTTGCTCAAATTCAACAGGCAGTTGAAGGAGTCGTCTCTAATCTTCCGATCCTAAGTGCTGGCCTGCGCCAACCTATTTTAGGGATGTGGCGACTGAGTCCTCTTGGAACCGTGCCATCTGATGAATTGGGGCACCAGGCTACTCAGATTTTACTGATACCTGGACCAGAAAGGGATCGACTCACTCGTAATATTTATCTTCCCAATCACACTGAGGAAGCGGTAGGGCACCTCGAAGAAGCTTTACGCTTATCGGTGCAGACAGCCCCTATCCTTAAAACCATCAAGAACGCCATAGCAGGAGGGCGGCTTCCTCCATCCAAACCATCGAAGCTGGTTGATGAAGCCCTTGAAAAAGGAATAATTAATCTTCAAGAAGCCACCTCTCTCCAACAAGCAGAAATCTCACGTAGCCATACGATTCAAGTGGACTCATTCACCTTAGAGGAGTATCAGCAGAAAAAACGGATATCGCAGATTCGCTACGTATGAGTTCCGATGTAAGGTCAGCCTAGAGGCGAATGACCCAGGACATCACTTTAACGACTATTGGCGTTATTGATGTTCCACTACGCGTAATTCAGCTTAAATTAGTGTCCAAGAAGTCTTGAAAAATCTGAAGTCAGTGTAAATCATTCGCTAAGATGCTGCTTCCCAGTCCTTTAATTTTTCATGGTTAGGTGCTGGAGAACGAGATCGCAATAGCTGTTTAGGAACACCAATATTGCCCCCCCTTGGTAAGTATATTTCTTTGCGTCGTCGATGCTTCGATTTCTTGGATTTAGCGCTTGCCCGTTTTGAATTGGAGGGCTTTTCTGTCGGCATCATCATCAATACCTCCTGTCGTTGAGGGTATTGGTCACCCCCTGATTTAGGCAGAACCAACATCCTTCAACTTGTAATATAAGTTCTCAACGATAATCAAAATCATACTTCTGAACAGCTGAGATTCCCTCTAACTTCAGAATACGAAGCAATGCTGAAGATCTTATGAGTTAAGTGATGCAGCAAAGCTAACTGACTTCACCCCTAAATTGACGATATCGATAGTAGGCTGCACAAGCACCTTCGGAAGACACCATAGGGGCACCAAGCGGGTGCTCTGGGGTGCATTGGTGACCAAAAGCAGGGCAATCGGGTGGCTTTAGAAACCCTTGCAGAATCTGGTCGCTGATGCAATTGATCTCAGATTTAGTATCAACGCAAACTGAAACACTGGAATTTTGGGGTAAAAGGGCCTGGGCATCCCGATAGGCATACTGGGGGCGCAACTTCAAACCACTATTGGGAATGGTGGTTAGCCCCCGCCACTGACGATCACTCGGTTCAAAAACCTCTGCCATCAGTTGCTGAGCCTCCGAATTTCCCTTGGATTGAACCACCCGAGGATATTGATTCTCCACCACTGCTTTTCCAACCTCCAGTTGTTGGAGGCAGTGGTAAATACCTTGCAGAATGTCCACGGGTTCAAATCCCGTCACCACAATTGGAGTGTGATACTGGGTTGCGATCTCCTCATAGGTTGCATACCCCATCACCATACACACATGCCCAGCTGCTAGAAATCCCTGTACAGAACAGTCTGGTGCAGACAAAATGGCTTTCATCGCTGGTGGGACCAAGACATGGGCCACGAGTACTGAAAAATTAGATATCCCTTGTCGATGGGCTTGATATACCGCCATCGCTGTCGCTGGTACCGTTGTCTCAAACCCCACCGCAAAGAACACAATCTGCTGGTCTGGATTGGCTTGAGCTAACTTCAGGGCATCTAGGGAGGAATACACCATCCGTACCACTCCGCCTTGTGCCTTTGCTGATAACAGATCACCCTTTGTTCCGGGTACTCGCAACATATCCCCAAAGGAACAGAGCATCACTCCAGGGGTTTTGGCCAGTGTAATTGCATCATTAATTAACGCTACTGGTGTCACGCAGACGGGACACCCCGGTCCATGAACCAAGGTGATCGCCCTGGGTAACAGTTGATCAATCCCATGCTTCACAATCGTATGAGTTTGCCCACCACAAATTTCCATAATGGTCCAAGGCCGAGTTACCAGATGATCAATCTCGCGCACCCAAGACTTGACCAATCCAGGATCTCGATACTCATCTACAAACTTCATATTCCAATCTTCCTTACAGCCCTACCTCCAACGCTCCCGATCTCAGATCAATCCCCATCTCAGTCTTAAAAAGGTCTCGATATATCTCGCTATTTTGCTCCAATATAAATCCCTAATTCTTTAGCCGTCTGGACCAATCGCCCTTGTGGATTAACTGGATCTGGACACTTTTTCTCTCGATGACATTCCTTAATTCTGGGGATAACGTTCCTTAAGGGCTTACTTGCAACTTCGCCATTTTCCCAAACCACAAGACGGTTGAAATATTGCTGAGAAATCAGGTCAACGGCTTCCCGGCCAAAGCGAGCTGCTAAGAGACGATCAAAGGCTGTGGGCACCCCACTCCGCTGGATATGCCCCAAAACGATTGCACGACAATCTACCTCTTGCAGATTACAAAACTGAGGATGACCAGACGAACATAATGTTTTACTTTGCACCTGAATCTGTTGAGCTAAATACTCGCAAATGCTTGCAACTTTTTGCCCATTGGGTCTGCGCACCCCTTCAGCAATCACAACTAGAGCGAAACGCCGACCGCCTTGTTGGAGCAAAGCAATTTGACGACACACTTGGTCAATCACGGATGGGCTCAAGCATGGGGTTAACTCCGGTATTAAAATTACATCTGCGCCCCCTGCGATACCTGAATGTAACGCCAAATATCCGGCATCACGCCCCATCACCTGAACGACCATAATTCGATCATGGCTCGCTGCTGTGAAGGTGAGATCGTAGAGTGATCTCGTAACGGTATTAACAGCCGTATCAAACCCCAATGAAATTTCTGTAAAGGGCACATCATTATCGATGGTTTTTGGAATGGCCACCCACCGCCACTGCCCTTTTTGGGCAAGGTCGTCAATAATATCCAAACTCCCATCTCCACCAATGGCAATCAGAGAGTCCAAATTCAAACGCTGAAAACCCTGCAAAATTTCCTGTGCGATCGCAGGATCACTCGGATTGCCTTTGTTTAATGCTCCCAAGATACTGCCACTGAGGAATTGTAAAATATCTAATCCCCCTAACAATCCTGGAACATCATATCCATGCTCTGTTAATCTCAGGTCTTCAGGAGTACAGTGTCCTAATTCAAGATTAATAAGGCCTTGGGTGCCATAGGGAATGCCAAACACCTCCCAACCTTTGTGAGTCGCACATTTAATAACTGTCCGAATAATGGCGTTAAGCCCAGGGCAGTCACCACCGCTGGTGAGGATACCGATCCGTTTAGCTGGGTCCATAGAACTGGATATAACAAGGGGTTCACAAAAAGAACAGACTGATCAGAAAGAGATAAATTCTGAAGGGTCCGGTAACCGTCTCAATCAAAATTTAGATCGTTTAGCTTGAGTGTCTCTTTGAGAGATTTAAACATTCATCGGCATCAATCCTAGGGGATGATACGTTTGCAAAGCTTCAATATATTGAACACGTTCAAATGCGCTGGGGTCTGGACAATTAACCTGGCTCATACTCCCTTGAAGTTGCTGAATCGACTCATACTCATGCCCCTCTAGCCACTGACATAGGGCCTGGTCAAGCGTGCGGAGATGATCGATGCCGTGCTGGATTAAGACGCTCACCAGCATCGTGGCGTTGGCTCCAACCATCATCATTTTCAAGACATCCGCTGCAGTATGAATACCGCTCGTAGCGGCAAAGTCTACTGGCAGGGTTCCATAAAGAATAGCGATCCAACGCAGAGGTAATCTTATATCCTGCGGTGTACTTAGTAGTAGGTTGGGCCTGACTTCTAGGGTCTCTATATCGATATCTGGCTGATAAAAGCGATTAAAGAGGACAAGGCCATTTACCCCTGCATCCGTTAACCGTTTCGCCATATGCGCTAGATTGCTAAAGAAGGGACTAAGCTTAATCGCTACTGGAATATTGACTGTGGAATTAACGGTATGAACGATATCAATGTAGCTTTGCTCGATTTCTGCTCCTGTAATAGCCATCTCAGTGGGGACAGCGTAAATATTCAATTCCAGGGCATCAGCACCAGCTTCCTCTATTTTTTTAGCGTAGCTTGTCCATCCCCCAATCGTTGCCCCATTCAGACTAGCGATGATTGGAATATCCACGGTGGCTTTGGCTTGATGGATGTGGTCAAGATACTGCTCTGGCCCTACACGAAAGACATCAGGTTCTGGACAATAGGAGAGAGCTTCTGCAAAACTTTCGGTCCCCTGGGTGAAATGATGATGAAACCCAAGCCGATCTTGACGTAATTGTTCCTCAAACAAGGAGTGCAACACGATAGCGGCAGCGCCTGCATCTTCCATATGACGCAGATGATCAATCTTTTCTGATAATGGTGCACAAGCCCCAACCACTAGAGGAGAACGGAGTCTCATTCCCAAATACGTCGTACTTAAATCCATCTATTAGCCTCCTGTTAGGTGAAACGACCTAATAGTCACCAGCGATATCGTTACAGAATGAACTAGTCCATAATCTAAACAGTGAGTTTGAGGATTCTGTGAAGAAATCCCATCACCCACTGGGTTAGAGGACAATCCTTAAAGCTAGGCATGTTGTGATTGATGAGACTGCAGGTGACCTGAATTGGCAATCAGTTTTCATATAGTTCAACTGTATTGGGATATAACCCATATCTTGATTCAATCTGTCTAAGCGATGCTGAAGTGGGATAGATGCTTATTTTCGAGGATCTTACCTGTCCCCAAAACAACGCTATTTAATGGATTGGGGGCGATATGAACAGGTAGATGAGTCAAATCTTGGAAATACTTATCAATGCCGTAGAGTAAAGCCCCGCCTCCCGTTACCATAATTCCTCGCTCAGCAATATCGCTGACTAACTCAGGATGGGTCTTTTCTAGAAAGTTGAGAAGAGAAACAGCTATAGATCTACAGATAAAGATCCGTGATTAGCTAGGCAGCTTGTGTACCCAAGGTTTTGCAATATTTGCCCATTAAGACAGTAATTTCATTGGGAGTCTGACTAAAGTACAGTAGCCCTCATCGACCTGCTGAACTAAGTCATCAAATTGCTTGAAGAACCGTAGGTGTGTGCTGCGTTTTTGAGTTTCTTCCACAAGAATTCAATTGGGTTGAAGTCAGGAGAATATGTGGGTAATTGGAAAGGAGTAAGGCGAGCGGATTGCTGGTCAAAGAACTGCTTAGTTGCTTTACTGGTGTGATATCTAGCCCCGTCCTGAATGAGAATAATATGCTTGTGAGTCTGCTGGAGTACTTGAGTTAGAAAAGCAGTATACCCTTCAGAATTGAAGCGTCCCGTCTGACCTTGATAGAAGAACTGACCAGAATGATAATCAATTAATCCAAACACCTTGTAAGCCTTCCGTTTACCACTGGTGGGCAATGTTGGCTGGTCTCCACGAAGACTCCAGGTGTAGCTTAACGACCCCCACTGCGCAAAACTGGCCTCATCCCCAAATAAAATTAGGGCATCTTTGGCTGCTGATAAACGCAAAATCTCAGGCCATTTGTGTGTCATCCATTCTTGTCGCTTGGCTTCATTGAGATGAGCTGCAACAAACCGTGCTCTTTGAAATGAAAAGCCTAAGTTCCTCAGTAGAGTACTCACATAATGGGGATGATAGGAAACATTGAAGCGTTTCGCAATCAGGTCTTGAACCATTAATGCACTCCAACAACCACACTCGTATCCAGCTTTGAGCGGACCTGCTTTAATCCATGACTTGAGCTGTTGTCGTTGCCGTGGAGTGAGTTTGCTGCGACGTCCTTGAGACGCTTTGTATCTAAAGCTAGCGATACCTCGTTTTAGAAATGCATGCAGATAATCCCTGATCGTTTGTTCGCCTAGTGCCAATGTTTCAGCTACCTGTGCCACTGAACCACCTTGACCAAGCTGCAATAAAGCACTAATACGTTTGACCAGACGTAAATTCTGACTCCCGTATGCCTGGCGCAGTTTAGCTTCAATCTTTTTGCGTGTTGATTGGGTAAAGCGCAGTTTGAATTGTGCGAGCATACTGGATGACCTCTGATAATCTTGAAATCCTTGCCAGAGCTAAGAGTATCAGGAGCTAGTTACTATATTTAATGAAGATGTAGTGTCGCTAAAACCACGGATGCTTTTCTGAAGATCTATATCTTATGCAACGGAGTGGATATAGCATCCCGCAATTCATCACTATTGATTTCAAGTCGTTGAGGTAATCCCGACCCCACATTAGTCCCTAAAATTTCCATTGGCGTATCATTACAGACTGAGTCTGAAGCAGAACAAAATTTAACTTTGAGACTTTCAGCTGTCAATTCACCAATCTTGACTTGGTAGATTTGCCTTAAATAGTCAATTATGGCTGTATTAAAACTATCTCCTGCAATAGAAATGGCTTGACTATTGATAACTTGAGAGGAGCATATTACCGCCATCTCAGTAGTGCCACCACCGATATCAATGATGAGGTTGCCTTTAGGTTTCGAAATCGGAAGTCCTATCCCTAAAGCTGCAGCAATAGGTTCATCAATCAGAACAACGTCTCTTGCGCCTGCTTCCAATGCTGCTTCAGTCAAAGCTTCACCCTCTACACTGGTTGCACCACAAGAACAGCCTAGGACGAGTCGAGGGCGGAAAATTCGCGTTCCACGTTGGGCTTTACGAATGAAGGCTTGCAACATTGTTTGGGTCAGTTTGAGGTCTGCTATGACCCCATTTCTAACGGGACGGCAAACTACTACTGGTGTGCAAGTACGGCCTAGCATCTGTCTAGCAGTATTGCCTACAGAAATTGGAGTTTGAGTGAATTGATTAATTGCAATGACTGAGGCTTCATTTAATACAACACCTTCTATGGGGCTATAAATTAAAGTATTGGAAGTTCCCAGATCTATCCCAAGCGCATTGTTCAGATGATGTAAAACGTTTAGAGTTTTCCACCATGAATCAAAGATTGGTGGGGGGGTGGTCGTGAGCCATTTATCTGGAGGAGATAATGCATAGTTCATAGGGAAAGATTGAGTTGTGATGGTTATCAGCAGAAGTTTTAAAGATAGCTTTCAGATTACTGAAGATATTTGACTAGAACCATTCAGGAACATCACTTTTTACATTTTCAATGCCTTATTCTTAACCACTCTGTGTCAAAAGAAGCTATCGCATCATAGGACGAGGTGGCATCCGTGTGGCAAGATCAGTGTTAGGTTTTGATACAGCAAAAAAGTCTAACTTATCTTCAAGAAGTTTTTTCTGCTTTACATTCAATCCTCGTATATTGAGGACTTCTTCAACCGTTTCATAAGGCCCATTGTTAATTATCTTTTTAGCAAGAGTTGGATAATAACCTGGGCAATTCTTAAATGCGATTGCATTGGCGTTGTTTAAA